>NZ_AMFQ01000001.1:0-239 GCF_000335555.1 Acinetobacter sp. WC-743
TGCAGTATGAACATAATTGCCTGCATCTTTAGCCGTTACTGACGATGATGTTACACCTGCTAATACTGATGCATTCTCACCATTGACTAAACCACTTGCTGTAAAGCCTGATGCTGTTTGATCTTTACCGTTATATACAGTGTTTAAACTATTCGCAGTTACTGTTGCTTTGGCTTTGGCGATATCCAATGCACCATCGACAAAGGTCAGATCGTAGTTCTTGTCTGTACCTGATGCAG
>NZ_AMFQ01000002.1:0-19957 GCF_000335555.1 Acinetobacter sp. WC-743
TTGATTTGGGCATGCGTTTTTAAATTGGAAGAAGTTTCAACGGGCACAGGTAAAGTAATTCCTTCGTCCAAAGAGCAAATCATTCAATCCTTAGATGGTGGGGTGCTCACCAGTTTGGCTGTCAAAGAAGGTGATATTGTACAAAAAGGACAAACCCTTGCTCAGATTGACCCCACTCGATTCGAGTCACAAGTCGGAGAAAGCCAGACTAAATTACTGGCAACCCAAGCCACTGCTGCACGTTTAGAGGCAGAAGTGAATGGTACACCGCTACGCTTCCCTAAAGATGTATTGGCAGTACCAGCCTTAGTTCGAGAGGAAACGGCACTGTATACCTCTCGTCGTGCCAATTTGGATGAGTCCATCACGGGGTTAAAACATGCCTTGGCTTTGGTGCAAAATGAATTGCAAATGACCAACCATTGGTGCCAAAGGTGCGGCATCCGAGGTTGAAGTATTACGTCTAAAACGAGATATCAATAACTTTGAAAATCAGATCAATGACAAGCGTAATGACTACTATGTAAAGTCACGCGAAGAGTTGGCGAAAGCCAATGCAGATATTCAATCGTTACAGCAAATCGTGGCAGGTCGAAATGATTCGGTCAAACGTTCCACCTTTAAAGCGCCTGTCCGTGGTGTGGTCAAAGAAATTGCCGTGACCACGATTGGTGGGGTGGTACCGCAAAATGGCAAGTTGATGACCATTGTTCCGATTGATGAGCAGTTATTGATTGAAGCACGAATTTCCCCACGAGATATTGCATTTATTCATCCGGGGCAGCCGGCTTTAGTGAAAATCACGGCCTATGACTATTCTATTTATGGTGGTTTGGAAGGTAAAGTGACGGTGATTTCACCTGATACCATTCGTGATGAGGTGAAACAAGATCAGTTTTACTATCGCGTCTATATTCGAACCAATAAAGATAAACTGGTGAATAAGGCAGGTAAATCTTTTTCGATTACGCCGGGTATGGTGGCTACTGTTGATATTCGCACAGGTCAGAAAACCATTATTGAATACTTGCTGAAACCATTCAATAAAGCTAAAGAAGCATTAAGAGAGCGTTGAGTTTTAGATCATCAAGCATTATGAAATACATCAATGGAAATAAAAAACCAATCTGCAGATTGGTTTTTTATTGGTGTCTATTCTTATCTATAAGTCTTGCAATGTTAAAATAATACTATCTTGAACCTCATCCTACTGATGAAAACATAGACGACAAATATGATTTTAACGCTGTGAATAGGAGCAACGAATGAGCTAACCATTCGACACATTTATAACGAATCATTGATGATTAAGATGACTTATTTGCTCAAACGACATGAGCGAAAATACGACAATTTAGTCACACCATAACAGCTTTATTTTTTGAACGTTAGAGACGATATTTTAAATAAATTCCAAATGCGGAAAAGTTTTTATGATCTCCAAACGCCTCTTTGGCTGCACTTTTAGGGTTAAGCCAACTATAGGATAAAGAGGTGTACAGTTTAGTTGTAGGTACCCACTCTAAATAAATACTGTACTCATCCGCAAAACGACGATTATGAACAGGTGTTCCAAAATAATTGGCTTTATCCAACGCCAACTGATAATAAATTGTTCCGAATGTAAGTTGATCATTCAATTGGGATTTAATCGAAAATTGCTGAACTTTTTCATTGCTATTGTACAAAGCATAATTTCCCGCAACATCACCCAATAACCAAGTTCCCCACCCAATATAACCTTTACTTAACGCATTCCAACTACGGCGTTGCTTATCTTGTAAATTATCATCTCCAGAAAAAAAAGAATATCGATAGCCTAATGTAGGTTGAAATGGCAAACCGTCAAAAACATAGTCAGCTTGGGTATACCAGGCATTTGCCTGATAACTCACACCATCCCCACGACCGCGTTGAATTGCATATTCACCGTTCAAAGTTAAGGCTGGAATCAGTGCTGATTTAGCATTTAATGCCCTTAAATTATAAACTTGCATTCCATCTTTAGGGGCAGCATCGGAAGAAGGAGCTTTAACTTTAAATGCAGTTAAACCCAAAGTAAGATTTTCGTTCCAATCATAATCTAGATTCGCACCATTCATTTTAAAACTGCCCAAATCATAATCTGTACCTAACGTAAACAGCTGTGCTTTTAAATTTTGCTGTTCCCATGCAAGCACTGCGGAATTGCGAAATGCAGAACGTGGAGCAATATAATAGGTTCCATCTTGATATTGATCCAAATTACCATCCATGATGATAAAACCTGTAGCAATCGAATAATTTTGCCGTCCAGCCGTCAACTTCCAGTCACCATATCCAATACCCGCATAAAGCTCCTCAACACTGGTTCGACCATCTGAACGTCGGGTGTAGCCACCGGCATCACCATCTCCAAAAGTTTGTGAAGCAACGATTGATGTACCAAGTATTAAATTTATATCTGAATCTAGCTTATAGTTCAGGTTTAAATTAGGTTTTAAATAAGCTTCTTGCCAAGTTGCTTGTTGACCTGTCATTGTCTGATCACGTAAATCGATTCGCCCACTACCAAAATTAATATGATCTGCATACAGATTGGCAGCAGTTATGGTTAATCCCAATTCTCCAGTAAGATTTCCTGATTTTATTTCATACTCAGCAACAGCTGCTAAAGGCACAAAGGAAAGTACAACAACACACAACATAGAATGAAAATAAGATGATTTTTCCATAATCAATATCTCCTTGAAATTATTTTTAGTTTTTGCTTTTGGATGGATACTCTTGAACTCCGCAGAGTTTGATGGCAACAAGATAAAAAATAGAAGTTAGAATTAACCCCACAACCCATGAAATATCAGCACCATTCAATAAATGGGCAATAGAACCTGTATACAACTCTGTGGCAATAAATGGGATTTGAACAACAACCCCAAAGATGTATGCCGAGACAGCCAAAATGTTAAATTTTCCATATTTCCCTCCATCTTGTAGAAAAAATGATTTCACATCATATTCACCATGCCGAACCCAGTAATAGTCCACCAAATTTACTGCTGTCCAAGGAATAAGGACGTAAATCAGTAAGAAGATAAAGTTGGTAAACATCGGCAAGAAATTACTGGATGCCTTAATCCCAATCCACAATGCGATACCAATAAAAACAAAAGAAATCAGTACCCTACCCTTCGCTGATGGAATAAATGATGGAATAAGGGTTTGAATAAAAGAGATTAAGGTCAATACACCGCAATATAAATTCATTGAATTTATGGCTGCGATTGCAATGACAAGGATAAAAATAATTCCACTGCCTATTTCTGGTACATAGTTGATCAATCCAGAAATAACATCACCATTGGGTGTCAACAATCCGATTGTGATCCCCAAGGACATGGGGATAATCGTCCCCAAAGAGCATCCCCAATAAGTTGCCCAAAATGCGGAATGAGCTCCTGTTTCTTTAGGCAGATAACGACTTGCATCAGAGACATAAGGTGCATACGCTATTTGCCATAAAGCGGCTATCGAAAGTGACGCAAGAAAACCAGTTGCAGAAAAAGAGTTTCTTTCAAAAAAGTCTAGCGGTAATCCATAAATAATGAATACCCATATATAGGCCAAAACAAACCCGATCCCACAAATGACAAAGATAATTTTGGTAAAGAGGTGAATCAACCTATAGCCAACGATGGCACCTGTCACAGCGACAATACCTGCCAGTAAAATCCCGAAAGATTGACTAAATGAGGGAATAAGCAAGTTGATCGCCTGTCCTGCCAAAGTTATATTGGAGGCAAGAAAACCAACATACATGATCACTACAATTCCTAAAATCGGCAATGCGCCAAGAGATCCAAACTGTCCCTTGGTTTGAATCATTTGCGGTACACCAAGTTGAGGACCTTGAGCTGCATGTAAGGCTGCAAAAATAGCACCAATCAACGTTCCCAAAATCGTACTGAGAATCGCGGATATAAAAGATTGCTGAAAAATAATGACAGAAAGTGATCCTGTCACAAAGGTCAATAACATCAAATTCCCACCAAACCATAAGGTAAAGAGGTCCAAAGGTCGACCATGCCGTTCATTGAGTGGAATTTGCTGAATGGTATGTTGTTCAATTGAATGAACAGGTTGTTCTTGCATGATATAGCTCCTTATATAAAGGAAGATTTAAAATTTAGATTTCTTGTTTAAATTGCTTTTTTAGAGATATAAACTCCCCTGCGTCTCAAGTACGCATTTGAAAAATATTGAAGTGAGTGGGTGAAAAAAGTTGTGCTATCAGTACATCGGTTCAAGCACAATGTCATCAAACAAGGCTTGTATATTCTGCTGAATTGCACCTTCAAAAATGATCACAATTCTTGTTTTTGGGTCATCATCTGACCATGTATCGAGGTAAGATTCTGGAAATAAATAATGCTGTACACCATGTATTACAACAGGTCTCAAAGACTCCCTAATATGAATCAAACCTTTGATTCGGAGTAAATTCTCTCCATACAGGCGAGCGAGTTTCTGAAGAAACTGGGTTATACTCCGCCAAGCTAATGGTTGATCAGCATATAAACATAAACTACTCATACCTTGGTGCAGTGATTGCCCCAACTTGTTTCTCAGATGACTATTTTGTTTAAACCATTGGATCTGCGGTAAATCACGTACAATTGGATACTGTTCGCGATCAAAAATTAATGAACCAACAGCTTCCACATCTGAAGAATCAATGATTTCAGCAGCATCATTTAAAGCCGCTATCCCTTCAACGAAATTATGAAAGGCATGAGATAAATCGGTTTTAGTTAAAATGATTTTGTCTGCAACAGCGATTTGACGGATTCTTTCCATGCGTTGCTGAGCTAAATTTATGGGTAATAATGTATCAACAGTCGCAATGACTGTTTGCACACTAAATAGCATTGCTATACTTTCATCTGCCAACAATAGTTTCAGTAAAGGTACAGGATCAGCCATCCCCGTTGTTTCAACAATGACCCGATCAAATATCGGTATTATTTCTGCCTGGGCACGTTGATAAAGTAATTTGAGCGTCTCTGAAAATTCAGTTTTAACACTACAACACACGCAACCACTTTTAAGTAAAACCATATCTTGATCAATCTGACCAACCAGCAGATGATCTAAACCAATCTCTCCGATTTCGTTAATGATGACAGCTGTGCGCTTCATTCGTTCATCAGCCAACAAGTTTCGGAGTAAAGTTGTTTTACCACTCCCTAGAAACCCTGTCAGTAATGTCACAGGGATACGTTTTACTGCATTCATCTCTATTCTCCCTAACCCAAACAAACAATATTTTTAAACGGTATTAACTGGTCCGCTGAAATACATGCTGACCTTGCAATACAGTGGTGATGACTTGAGTCGCTGCAATTTCTTCTACTGTTGATTCAAAAATATTACGATCCAAAACAATAAAAGTTGCATCTTTACCCATTTCTAAACTTCCAGTGCGATGGCGATGACCTATGGCAATTGCACCATTCAAAGTCATCATTTGTAGCGCCACCTCCAATGGCACACTTTCATCACCGTGTTGCAAAATGCCAGCTAAAGCTGGGAATAAATTAGGGGTTGGGGGTAAGAGCCAATCCGTTCCCACCGTCATGATTGCACCAGCTTCATACAAACTTCGAAAGTCGTAAGCTTTACCTAGCGCTTGCTGATATTCAGGGATATGCCAAATTGCTGGAGACATCTCAGCAATAATACCGAGTTCTCCAAAACGGGGACGATCTTTTAAAGACACATAATGGGCATGTGCAATATCATGAAAATGTCCTGCCTTTCGCTCGATATGATTTGCATTTTCATAATTATTCAGCGCAATACGCACGGAGCCATACCCCGTACAATGTGTCTTAACAATCAAATCTGCCTTGGTCCATTCACGGATTTTTTCAGTAAGTTCATTTGAATCAAGAAGTAAGTTATAGGTTATTGGCTGATCTGTGACTGGGTCTAAAGGTACATGACTAAAAGTAGGCGCCATAGACGTACCATCCAACATGACTTTAATACCGTTGACCATGACACGTTTTGAAGCATATTGTTCGCGCTGTGCAATGACCTGTTCATCTTCATCACGATCACTTAAGGACACCACTTCCGCTCGCCAAGGCAGATGACAAAACAAATCCAGTGTAAGTTCCTGCGCTTCATCCAAAGTTTGCGCCGCAATCAAGAACGGACGTGTTGCTGAGGCTTCCTGCGCTGAAGTTATGCCATATTGGTTACAAATACTTGCCGCCATCTTAAGCGCTTGCTTATTCTGTTCTGCACTCTCGGTAGGCGCAGCCATATATAATTTAACCCAAGCCCCTTCACGTAAGATTCCTGTGGGTTCACCAGTTAAAGGATCTTTTTCGATTTTTGCTCGTATTGTGCTGGGTGTATCACGGCTAATCCCTGCAAGATCTAAGGCGAGACTATTCGCCATAACGTTATGAAATGAGAAATCATGAATAACGATAGGCACATCAGGAATGACTTGATCTAGCCACTCACGTGTCAGTATCTCTGCCGTAAAAATTAATGGATTGTAAAGACCTGCAAAAATCCATGTCCTTTCTGAAGCATATTTTGCCCAGTATGCTTTGAGCTGTTGTGCCAATTCATCTAAGGTTTGGGGATCATTTAATTCGCAAGAATATTCCAAGCGACGCAATGCTGCTTTTAAAAGATGAGTATGCGCATCATGTATACCCGGCATAACCATTTTTCCTGCTAAATCATAGTGCTCTGCACCCTCAGCCAAAGCCAATAGTTCATCTTGATCACCTATTGCTAAAATTTTACCCGCCTTGACCCACATGGCTTCCGCCCAAGGTTGTGATTCATTCACGGTATAAATTTTTGTATTGTAGTAAATAATATTACTCATTGTTTTATCCCTGCTTACGCTCAATGAATATTCAGCTCAAATTTCTGAAAAAGTCATAAATACATATTCATCAAAAAGCTTTTCCGTTTTTCACAGCTAATCTTTTATGTGTATTGCTTATTTTTTATACTCCACGGCAACCATATAAGTAATTCTTAAAAATTGATGTAGATGTTCTGAATTTTCAAAGTAACTCATCAATCATGTTTTGCTGAGTCAAAATCTGTACTTAATCGGATGTGAGATAAAATGCAAAAATTAGCCGATAGATGCCTGTTTCTCTTCATCCATTTCAAAGTGGTATTGTCGACAATGATGCATTGAGTAATTACTTAAACTATCGCGTCAAGCTGGCTGTCGTTTTATTCACCAATTACCCATCCAATTCCGACGATTGTTCAATTTCAATCTATTTTTAATGAGGGATTCATCTTAAAATTTCGCATCTCTTTTTGTTATATATCTACAATGAAAGCCTTTTTATTATTCAGTGTCATTATTCTCTTGGCTGGATGTGCACTGGGTACATCTCGTGAAATAAAAACGGCTGAAAAAATTCTCAACCAATTTCAATGTAACAATATAGAAACCGCTGAACTCAATCATAGTGCAATTAATCTTTATCACGAGCATTCACTTGCTGTGAGTAAAGAAAAAGCCACAGAATACATTGAACGTTATAAGTCAGGAGAGGAATTATTTAAAATTCCTTTAGATGAAGTGGTTCAACAGCAATATGATATTTATAAGACTGCATGTGAATCACTTGGTGGTGTGCAAACGGAAAAGCACTAATTATTTGGGACAAGCAAAAATAGGGAATAATTAAAACGCTTATTCCCATGAAATCACGTCCAACAGATTGTATTTATTATTTTAGCTAAGTTGTCGATTAAAACTCAGCTTCTTGCATAAATCTCGTATCCACACTAAATAAATCTGGATGTTTGGGATTAATCTGCGCATAAAATGCCATGATTTCAGCCATATCCTGCTGATAGTCTCCTGTCGGATATACAATTTTACCAATACCCGTTTTTTTCTTTGCATAATCCATATATGCCAATGCAATTGGCACACCTGCATTCATCGCCACATGATAGAAGCCAGTTTTCCACTGTTCCTGTTTAGAACGCGTCCCCTCAGGTGTGACTAGCATCACCAATTTAGAATGGCTTTTAAATAAATCGCTCATCAACTGAACCATACTTGGACGAGCTTCACCATCTTTCTTAGGACGGCGATCAATACCAATTCCGCCCATTGCACGGACAAAAGGTCCAAAAGGCAATTTCATATAGCTATCTTTGATGGTAATACGAACATGAACACCCAATGCTTTGAGTGCTAAACGTGCATAGAGTGCATCCCAATTGCTGGTATGTGGAGCAGCGATCATAACGCATTGATCAATGTTTAAATCCCAATGGTTATCGATTTGCCACCCCATCCATCCCAAACTTCGCTCAGCTAATTTTTCGAACACCCTACGCCCCAACAGATAAAATTTGCGCAGGATTGTAGCAATCATCATCCTAGATAAAAATGCAAATCGCCTATAAAACAAGCGATTAATATATAAATGTATAAAAATAATTAAAAGCTAAACTTGTCAGTAAATCATCCAAATTAAATCAATTTTGCAAAGAATTTGCATATATCAATTTTTAACTGAATTAAAATACTGAATCCAATGTAATTCACGACAATGATTATCAAAATGAATTTTTTGCGGATGAATATTTTTATTTGATTGGTGAATGACTTGATACTCGATCCAACTTTCCAAACATGCTTCCACTTCAAAAAGCTGACTGTCCTG
This sequence comes from Acinetobacter sp. WC-743, assembly GCF_000335555.1. Classification (NCBI taxonomy): domain Bacteria; kingdom Pseudomonadati; phylum Pseudomonadota; class Gammaproteobacteria; order Moraxellales; family Moraxellaceae; genus Acinetobacter; species Acinetobacter sp. WC-743. Next base: position 8,715 of record NZ_AMFQ01000002.1, read on the forward strand.
TTCTATAGTGTGTTTTAGTTGAGTTCCATCAATAAAGGTATAGATTTTAGTGGTCTGAGTAAAAGTTATATCATTCAAAAACGTTTGTTCAGACTGTTCAACCACATGTTGTATTTTGAGTTGGTCATTACGTGTTTCTTGATCACTTTGCATATCATAAATACAAGCAACATATTCAGCCAAATGAGTCATAACTTTAAATAACACCACCACAACAGAACCAACATAGTAGCTCAACTTGAGTAGGCAGACTACATTGCACTGCATTTCCTTACATAATTCACATTTCTTATCAGTGAGATAGCTTATATTCTTAGGATCTGTTGACGTTTCAACCATGCCTTGCGTTATTGGTTCAAATGACATAAACAAAACATGATATAAAAACTTATCTATTTAGGTGATACGATGAAAAAAACACTCTTGGTTATTTCACTATTAGGGTTAACTTTAAGTGCTTGTTCTAAACCGACTCATCAAGCATCTGAAGATATTCAAACAACTGCACAAACTCAAGCTGCTGCATCTCATGAAGCAGCAACACCAACTATTGACTCTGAACACAATGCACAAAATAGTTTGGACTGGGCGGGCGAATATACTGGCTTACTACCATGTGCTGATTGCTCAGGAATTAAAACCAAACTGATTCTCAAATCAGATCATACTTACGAACTGATTGAAGAATATGAAGGGGTTAAAGGTGAAGGCAAACCATTTAAAACTCAAGGCAGTTTTAGCTTTGATGAGTCAGGATCGATTATCGGTCTAGATAAAAATGCCGATGGACGTAAATACTTCGTGGGTGAAAATATACTGGAAGCACGTCGTTTTGATACAGGCGAAAAAATTGAAGGTCCAAATGCCGAGCTATATCAGTTAAGCAAAACAGCTGAATAACCAATCAATTACTAAAGATGTATTCAGTGTTCACATGATAAAAAACCTGCTGAAGCAGGTTTTTTTATCTATGCACGATAAGATCAATGATTACCTATCAAATAAATTCCAAACAATGTAAAGATTCCACCAGACACACCATCAATCCATTTTGCGGCATTTTGATAAGCTGCTTTAAAGCTTGGCAATGAAAAGACAAAAGCCACAAAGCTGAACCAAATTAAAGTCTCAATTGACACAATGACAAATAATAATGAATGTAATCCATCTAAATTTGGATTTGCCAAAAAGATAGAAAAAACACTACCAAAATAAATCACTGCTTTAGGATTAGATAAATTGGTTAAAAAACCTTTGAGAAAAAAGCGGAAGTTGCTTTGCGGCAGCTCAAAATGATGTTGAGTTGTCATCACTTTTTTACTCAATGCAGATTTCAACATTTGATAGCCAAGCCAACACAAATAAATTCCACCCACCACCAAAATGACATGTCGAAGCCAAGCCATTTTTTCAAAAATAATATTCAACCCCATCAGTGCGAAGAATGCCCAGAACATTACGCCTGAGGTGATTCCAAGCACGACAAAGATAGATTGCTTTCTTGAACGACTTATTGCTGTTTGAGAAACGAGGAAAAAATCTGGACCTGGGGTGATGAGTGCACAAAAATGAATAAAGATTAAAGTGCTTAATGCAATCAACATTTGCTAAATTCCATTTAAAGATGGCTGTTTTATATTAGTGTGAAAATTCATGTTTTACCACACATGTATTTCAGCTTTTTATGCGAAGTATAATTGAAATTTTTTATATAATAGTGAAGTTGCAATCGGTCGAAACCCATTACAACTTGATCGAGTTAGACCAGAATATCACGTTTACCGTTAGGTCCTTGTTCGCTGACAATGCCCTGCTCTTGCATTTGATCAACAATACGTGCAGCACGGTTATAACCCAAGCTAAACTTACGTTGTAACGATGATACTGATACCTTGCGGGTTTCCAATACAAAGGAAACACATTGGTCATACAGTGCATCACGGTTTGGATCGCCATCGCCATCCTCAAAACCACGTGAGGTCGGTTCCTCATCAAATGGGGTAAGAATTTCATCGATATAATTAGGTTCACCACGTTCACGCCATGCGTCACAGATCCGGTTGACCTCGTCATCGGAAATAAACGCCCCATGTACACGTTCAGGATCAATCTTACCCGGTCCGAGGAAGAGCATGTCACCATGACCGAGCAAATCTTCTGCGCCACCACCATCAAGAATTGTACGTGAATCAATTTTACTGTTTACACGTAATGCTACACGGGTTGGAATGTTGGCTTTAATTAAGCCTGTAATCACGTCTACAGACGGTCGTTGTGTCGCTAGCAGTAAATGAATACCAGCCGCACGTGACTTTTGCGCCAGACGTGTGATCATCTCTTCTGCCTTTTTACCCACCTGCATGATCATGTCTGCAAATTCATCCGCCACAATCACAATAGATGGGAGAGGTTGCAAACGTGGTGCACGTTCCTGCGTAGCAGAATCACTGGCTTTCCACGTCGGGTCAATCAAGTCCTCGCCATTGGCAATAGCTTCTTCAACTTTACGGTTATAGTCCGCCAGTTTACGAATCTTCAAGAATGACATCAGTTTATAACGACGTTCCATCTCATTTACACACCAGTTCAAAGCACTTACAGCATCTTTCATGTCTGTAACAACAGGGGTCAATAAATGAGGAATATCATTATAATTTGCCAATTCTAATTGCTTAGGGTCAATTAAAATCAAACGTAATTGGTCTGGCGTATATTTCAATAACATCGATAAAATCATCGAGTTAACTGCAACCGACTTACCCGAACCCGTTGTCCCTGCAACCAGCATATGGGGGGCTTTACCTAAATCAGTAATAACTGGATTACCTGAAATATCTTTCCCCATTGCCATTGAAAGCAAACCGTTTGGATCTCTAAAAGCAGGAGTTTCAAGCAACTCAATCAAACGCACCATTTCACGGCTGCTATTGGGCACTTCAATGCCGATATACGGTTTACCTGGAATAACTTCAACAACACGCACCGAAGCCATAGACATTGAACGTGCTAAATCTCGTGAAATATTGGTGACTTTGGAAGCTTTAACGCCTGGTGCAAGATCCAACTCAAAACGTGTTACTACAGGTCCAGGTTGTGCTTCAATGACTTTTGCTTTGACATTGAATTCTTGTAGTTTAATTTCTAACAATTCAGATAAGCGCGAAAGTTGTTCAGCTGTAAAGTTAACCTTTTTATTTGGATCAACTTTATCCAGTAATTCAAAGCCTGGCAAAGTAGGTAAATCACGACGCTTTTGGGCAACCTGCATTGCTCGTGACATTGGTCGACCGAAAGCATCTGTCAGCGGTGCATCTAAGTCGAAGTCATCTTCAAGTTCTGCAAACTCAGTCTGCAATTCATCTTGAGGTTTACCCGCTGTTTCTTGCCACGCCTCCCTAAACGCATCTTTATCGGAAGAAATCAGAGATTTCTCTTCTTCGCTCACCAAAGTTGATGCTGCTAAATGAGTTTGAATATTGGCACGGGTAAACGGCGAAGATTGGGCATAACTACTGGTGGTTCTTGCCTCAGCCGTTGTTCTAGGCTCAATGGAAGACTGTTCTGAATGCGTTATATCATGTGCTTCAGCAAATCGATCATCAGCAAGTGAAGCAAGTTCATCCAGTTCATGGGCTAAACCTGATGTTGTCACAACAGTCGATGCAGTCGCTCCAGCAACATTGGCAAAACTCGTGGTGGGCTGAATTGTATCTGTAGATTCAACTTGCGTATGTGCTGTATTGGCATTGAATGGTGTATGAATATCTGTTGCGGTTTGCCCATTCGGAACAACAGATAATAATTCATCAAAAACTTGATCATCATCCCAGTCAAGTGATGATTTTTGTTTTGTCTCTACATGGCTCACTGATGTATGTGCATGCGGTAAATGATCAGGATATTTATTTTCAGTTTGATCTTCTGAAGCTCTTAATAATGCATCTATATCACGATTGTGATCTTGATCTTGATTCAGTGCTTTCCATACTTCACCAGATGAAACCGTACGTTGACTGTCTTGTTCTAAACGATGCGCCTTTTCTAAAGTGCGTTCCAAAGTTTCATCATCGATATCATCTCGATCAAAGTGAGTCTCCTGATGAGCTTTATGTTCTTGTTCAATCATGTCATCAAACAAACGCTCAGCCGTTTGATTATGTTTAGTATTTTTAACAATTAAATGTTCTTTAGGCTGTTGCTCTTGATCAGCTTCAGTAAATTCTGCCTGTGCTGTAATCGGCTCAGCTTTATGCGAATGCACTTTATTCTTTTGTGGTGAAGTTAAATCATAGGCTGACTCACTTTCAGGCACATTTTTATAAAATAAATCTTGTAAATATGCAGGTGTGGCTTTCAACATTGCCCATGTTTTATTCCATTGGATTCCAAAAGCCAAAGTAAATAACACAATGAGTAAAATCAGGATAAAAATTACAGCGCCATAGATGGTCATCAGTTGAGATAGACTTTCACCTAATTCATAGCCAATAATCCCACCCGAGGCATTTGCCAATGTATCTGCAGGCACATTCCATAACAAATACAATAAACTCGATGTCGCCAGCAAAATGAAAAATTGAGCAGCATAACGAAATGGACGACTCACAAAGCTTCGTGGCCACCATACTTGTATGGCTTCAATAAACATAAATACAGGGATAAGTAGACTTGCCCAACCTAAGAAACCAAACAATAAATCAGCAATCCAAGCACCTGCAACACCACTGGCATTTGAAACCTGTTGTGTATCACTGGAAATATGCATCCAACCTGGATCAAATGGGGTATAAGTCACTGTTGCAAGGAACAGATAGATCCCAAATGAAATCAAGAATATTGTTGTTAAAAAGCGCTGTGCATAAACATTTGACACCGCAGTCATATACGATCCTGTAACCAATTATTCAAATTACTCTTTTCTGAAGCTTTTAAGCTTTTCTTGAGAGAAGAAATTTTTATATTATGCACCTGTTCTTAAAAAAAAGATGCACTATTATTTACTTGTGTTGTAAAGCATTGTTAGAAATTTAAAGTTTTATTTGCATGAAAATGCTCAACAAACTTATTTCGTCTTTCTATATAGCTCAATTCGATTTAGATGATCAATATTATCGACATTGAAGCCACACAACTTTGACCAAGTTTCACGTATAATTCGAGCAATTGCTATATTTTTTATAAAAAGGATGACTTATGAGCGCTCGTCACTCTCGGTTGATTATTCTCGGTTCTGGTCCTGCGGGTTATAGTGCTGCAGTATATGCAGCACGTGCCAACTTAAAGCCAACATTGATTGCCGGTATGCAGTTGGGTGGTCAATTAACCACGACGACTGATGTTGAAAACTGGCCGGGCGATGCTGAAGGTTTAACAGGTCCTGCATTGATGGAGCGTATGCAAGCGCATGCTGAACGTTTTGGTACTGAAATACTCTACGATCACATCAATGAAGTTGATTTGAAAGTGCGTCCATTCGTTCTCAAAGGCGACATGGATGAATACACCTGTGATGCTTTAATTATTGCAACTGGTGCAACAGCACAATACTTAGGTTTAGAGTCAGAACAAGCCTATATGGGTCAAGGTGTCAGTGCATGTGCAACTTGTGATGGTTTCTTTTACAAAAACCAAAAAGTCATGGTTGTGGGTGGCGGTAATACTGCGGTCGAAGAAGCATTATATCTTTCCAACATCGCATCACATGTAACGCTTGTACACCGTCGTGACAAATTACGCTCAGAAAAAATTCTTCAAGATCATCTCAAGGAGAAAGTTAAAGAAGGAAAAATTTCGATCATCTGGAACCATCAGGTTGAAGAAGTTCTCGGTGACAGCAACTCAGGCGTAACGTCTGTACGTCTTAAATCAACCCAAGATGACTCATCACAAGACGTTGATGTTTCAGGTCTGTTTGTTGCGATTGGTCATAAACCAAATACTGCGATGTTTGAAGATCAACTTGAATTGCGTAATGGCTATATCCAAGTCCGCAGTGGTACTGCAGGTAATGCAACAGCAACATCTGTTGCAGGTGTATTTGCGGCAGGTGATGTGGCTGATGATGTGTATCGTCAAGCAATTACTTCGGCAGGTTCAGGCTGTATGGCTGCACTTGACGCAGACCGTTATTTAGATGGCTTAGAATAATTCCATTATTTTTGTAAAAACAAACCGCCTACATGGCGGTTTGTTTATTTTTGATTTATAAATAAACAAGATCAATGATTTTAAATAGACATCAATTATAGGAAAAAAGATGACAACAACGTGGACCGATGGCTACCAGACTGAAGTAAATTACACCTATGGCTACTACAAAGATCTTAGCCCTAATTATCAGAAATTTTGTTTACTACTCAATGGGGTAGATTGCCCACCTGCCAAAGATGATCATAAACATTGTGAACTCGGTTTTGGACAAGGGGTCAGTCTGAATATCCATGCTACCTCTAGTTTCGGTTTATTTTTTGGTACTGACTTCAACCCTGCTCACGCGGCACATGCCAATGTTTTGGCTGAACAAACGCAAGTTCCGCACCATTTTTATGATGCCAGTTTTGAAGAATTACTCAATAAAGATCTACCGATGTTTGACTCCATCAGCCTACATGGTATTTGGAGTTGGATCAGTCATGAAAACCAACATATTATTTTACAGTTCATCCGAAAATTTTTAAGCCCAAACGGGATTGTCTATATCAGTTATAATTGTTTAACGGGTTGGGCAGCCAATATGCCGATTCGAGAGTTATTTCATAGTCATTTTAAATTTAACAGCACCAGCACCAACCCACTGCAAAAAGTAAATGACTCACTTGAATTCAGTGAAGCCTTACTCACTCAAAATCCGTTATTTGCACAACGAAATCCCAATGCACTCAATAAAGTTCAAGACCTCAAAAAACAAAATCCCAATTATTTGGTTCATGAATATCTCAATCAAGATTGGCAATGTTTTTCATTTCAACAAGTGGTACGAATCCTAGAAGAAATTAAACTGACCTATGCAGGTTCAACTGATTTAAATACCCATTTAGATAATATTAATTTTAGTGATCAACACCAGCAATTTTTAAATACCATTGAGCATCCGATCTTTAAAGAACAATGTAGAGATTACTTTGCCAACACTCAATTTAGAAAAGATCTTTTTATTCGTGGTAAAAATACCCTCACCCCACTCGAAATTCAACATCGTCTGAGAAATACAGCTTTTGTGCTATTGATTGCACCTGAAAAGCTACCTACCACTATTGCTGGCTACTTAGGTGAATTTGATTTGCTCCAAGAAGTTTACCAACCTTTAGGCGCACACTTTAAAAATTCTGACTATCAGCCACAAACCCTTGCTCAACTCGAACAAGTCATGCCTGATATTACCTATGCCAAACTGTTAAATGCGCTGGTGATCTTGTGTCACTTAGGTTTAGCTCAGCCATGTCAGCACCAATTATCTGACGAAACAACACAACAAGCACAAAAGTTAAATCACTACTTCCTCGAACAAGCCAGTTATCATACCAATTATCAGGTTTTGGCATGCCCACTAACGGGGATTGGTATCCCAAGTGATCAGTTTACTCAACTTTTCTATCGTGCCCATTTTGTTGATGGTTTAAATTCTGCATCAGAGTTTGCTCAATATGTTTGGGATGTCCTCACACAATTAAGATGGTTGGTCTTGGATAAACAAGGGCAGCCTGTTTCTGACACTGAAACCAGTCTGAAAATTATTGAAGAAAAAGCACAGTTCTTTTTAGACAGCGATAAACTCAAAATTGCTCAACAATTGAAACTTTTTGCATAACTTCTACTTAAACATCTCTATTCAAGATCAGCTAAGATAAAGCTGATCTTTTTTTATTGATGATATTCCGTGAACTCATTAGCACCTTCACAATTTATTTTCCCAGATCCAATAGAAGCTGATCCAGACGAACAAGGTTTAATTTGTATTGGTGCAGATTTAGATCCATCAACACTCTACGAAGCCTATACGCATGGTTTGTTTCCGTGGTTTTCTGAAGGTGAGCCGATTTGCTGGTGGAGCCCTGAACCAAGATGTATTATTCGTCCTCAAGACTATAAGCCCAGCAAATCACTGCTGCGCAACATGAAAAAGTTTGATTATCAAATCACCATTAATCATGCTTTTGAACAGGTCATTCGTTCCTGTTCACTGCCCCGTCAATATGCCGATGAAACCTGGATTTCTGAAGAAATTATTCAAGGTTACTGTCAGCTTTTTCAGGCGGGTTATGCCTATAGTGTTGAAGTTTGGGACCAAGATAAAATTGTTGGTGGGCTTTATGGGGTCAGTATTGGGCACGGTTGTTTTGGCGAGTCCATGTTCAGCACACAAACGGATGTCTCCAAAATGGCGTTTTATACACTGATGCTCTTAGGTCGCGAAAATGATTTGCCATGGATTGACTGTCAGCTAGTCAATGATCACTTAATCAGCTTAGGTGCTTGCACACTTTCTCGCCATGAATATCTTAAATCGTTACAAGATGTAATAAAACAGCCCCCTATAGATTGGAAAAGTTATCAAGAGCGTGTATTTTCAAGTAAAACAATAGCGAATTTTTCGCGCTTAATGGAATGACAATAAAAGGAGGGGCTGATTTATGAATTCTTATCATCCTAAGTCCCTATTGAACGACTTACAGTACTATATTACTCCACCACATGATTGCAGCTATCTAGAAAATAAATCTGCACGTATGGTTTTTCTCGATCCTGTACATCGCATTGATGTGGTCACGCTTTCTGAATTATCACGCGTGGGCTTTAGACGCAGTGGTGACTTTGTTTATCGCCCTGAATGCCATCTGTGTCGTCAATGTTTATCTTGCCGCGTCCCCGTTGCTGAATTTCAAATGAACAGTGCGCAAAAAAAAGCATGGAAACGCAATCAAGATCTCACAGTAAAAATTATTTCCACTCAAGAGGCGAGCCAAATACATTATCAGCTTTATGAACGTTATATTATTGAACGGCATGCTGATGGTGATATGTTCCCTCCGAGCTATGATCAATTTGAAAAATTCTTGATCCACAGCTGTACCAATAGTTTCTTTCTTGAACTGTGGAAAGATGATCGTTTAATCAGTGTGTCTACCTGTGATCAATTGGATGATGGTGTCTCTGCGGTGTATACCTTCTTTGATCCAAGTGAAAGCAAACGCTCACTTGGCGTTTTTGCGATACTAAAGCAAATCGAATATGTTAAATCGTTGAGCTTGGATTATGTCTATTTAGGCTATTGGGTTCCACATGCCAACAAAATGAATTACAAATCCCAATATGCCCCATTTGAATTGTTACTAGACGGGCAATGGCGTCGTATCAATCGACATTTGGACGCCAAAGAGATTCAAGAGTTAGGCGATATGTTAATGACCACACTCCCTTCTGAGTGGAACGAGCCAATTATTAAATAATCGGCTTGAGCTGTTATTTAAACTATTTTTGTTAAATCATTTTATTTAAATAATTTCGAAAAATCATCACTACATGTTTTGACCATAATGATGGCATGCTCACGGCTACCATCTTTATTGGGATAGTAGTTTTTGCGCAAATCAATCTGATGAAAGCCAGATTTTTCGTACAATGCGATTGCTGCTTGATTTGACTCACGAACTTCAAGAAAGATTTGTACAGGGTTATTTTTTAACAGGGTTATCGATTCCTCTAACAGTTGATAACCTAACCCTCTCCCCTGCTGACTTGGATGAATGGCCATGAGTAATAGATTTGCCTCATCTAGCACAGGTTGCAAAATACAAAAACCAACAACTTGATTGTGCTGTTCAATTACCGTGCTCACATAGCTTGTGATGGACTCCTCGAATTGACTTATTTTCCAAGGATGGCTTTGTACTTGATTTTCAATTTCAGCCACAACATGTAAATCTGAAGCTTGCATTAAACGAATCATCTTCGTTCATTAACTCAATATAAAAAATGAATTATATGTAATTTATACAATTAGTCGAATAAAAAAGAGCAACAAATGTTGCTCTTAGATAATGCGCTCAATCAAACATTAAAGCCCTAATTTTGCTTTCCATGTTTCAAGCAAGCTGACTGTATCTAAATCATTTGGATGAAATCCAGGTTTAAAGTAAGCCAACATCTCTTTGGTCATGCCTGTAATAATGCCTTTTGAGGGACTATAAGCATATTTATAAATGATGCCGAGCTCTTTTAGATTAAGCTTTCCATCCTCTTTTAATAGACGTACAACAAAAGAGGATTGCGCCATAAAGATCAGTACCATTGAAACCACCAAGGCTGTTGTACGTAATCCATAAGCTTTAATGCCTTTACCAAAGACCGCTTCGTACACATCAAAAGCCACCGCTTTATGTTCATTTTCCTCTACCGCATGCCAATACCACATATATGACATCGTTGGATCGGTCATGAGCTTTTGAATATGTTCATTTATCAATAGTTGAGAGGCTATCGTGGCAGTAAAGTGTTCTAATGCTGTTGTCGCAGTCAAATCAACCATTTCTTGAGTCATGCCAAATGGTTTAACAACTCGTGCAAACCATTTTCGTGCACCTTGAATAAGCGCACCTGTTTCACGTTCATACTTCTCAACATCGTGTCCAAATCGTTTTGCGGATGCATTAAAGTTTTCATGCTCTTTGGTGTGCATGGCTTCTTGACCAATAAAAGCACTGATTTCTTTTTGCAATGCTTGATTGTCTTTAATTGCTGGGTGATAACGCACTGCGCGTACAGAATCAATAAATAACTTTTCACCATCTGGGAACAAAGCAGATAATGCCGTCATGAAATGTGTAATACCTGCAGAGTCATTTGCCCAGTATTCAGGTACATCGTCAAAATTAAAATCCATACGACGTACAGGGAAGGTTGCACCAGCACGGTTTGAAATATTCACTTTTGCATTCATTGCAGTTACTCCTATTAAGCGAGATATCACTTAAATTCTTTATGTTTGTTTTTCTCTTTCTTTATCTTACTTTTTTATAATTTTTGGATAATTGCAGATTAGGTCACACAAATATCAGTTAAGGACAGCTTTAGACTGTAATTGTCTGACAATTTATAGGTTTTGTTTTAGCCATAAAAAAAGCGCCCCATAGGAGCGCTTTTTTATACACAATCAGCGATTATGCAGTTACTTTAGCAACTACACCAGCACCAACTGTACGACCACCTTCACGGATCGCAAAACGTAGACCTGGGTCCATTGCGAT
>NZ_AMFQ01000003.1:0-22292 GCF_000335555.1 Acinetobacter sp. WC-743
AGATTCTCCAATAGCTCAGTCGGTAGAGCGACGGACTGTTAATCCGCAGGTCCCTGGTTCGAGCCCAGGTTGGAGAGCCAAATTCTAAAAACCCACTCAGATTTGAGTGGGTTTTTTCTTGCCTATCGCATACTGTTTGATTTATGTCATTTGATTCTTATCAGGCTTTATTTTTATTTATCGGCTGTATTGCAACAATTGCTTTGCTGATTGCCTGCTTTGGTCGTTATTTATTTCAACGCCAACATTATTATGCAAAGCGTGTGATTACACCGTTTGAACAGAAAATGTTTTTGCGCTTGAATGAGACTTTTCCCCAGTACCATGTACTTGCACAAGTTGCTTTTAGTGCCTTAATTGACTGTGATCAATTCAAGTTACGTCCCAAATTCAATCGTAAAGTCACTGACTTTGTACTGCTTAATCCACAACTTGAAGTGATTGCAATTATTGAACTTGATGATCCGAGTCATATTGGTAAAGAACATATTGATGCACAACGGGATGCCATGCTGATACAAGCGGGTTATCAAGTATTTCGCTATACCGAAATCCCAAGCAGCCGAGAACTGAAAAAAGATATTGCCAATTAAAATACTCAGAAAATACTTATAAAATAATCGAAGCAATGCATAAATAAACAATCACTCCAGTTGCATCACAGATTGAGGTCACCAAAGGTGCCGAGGCGCTTGCTGGATCTAGCTTTAAACGATTCAAGATGAACGGTAAACTCATACCAATTAAGCATCCCATCAAGACAATGCCCATCATACTCAGTGCGAGGACCAAAGCGACCATTGCATCCCCTCTAAAATAGCCAAGGATGGAGACTGCTATCGCCATTGTTCCACCCAAACATAATCCAACTAAACTCTCTCGTCCAATCATATATAACCAATCTTTTAAATGAACATCCCCAGTTGCCAAAGCTCGAACCATCAAGGTTGCAGATTGAGAGCCAGCATTTCCCCCACTTCCGACAAGCAAAGGCAAAAAGAACACCAAAACAATATTCTTGGCAATGATGTCTTCAAAATGTGCGATACCAAATCCAGACAATAAGCTGCCAAATACCAAAATGACCAACCAAAACACACGTTTCTTATAAAGATAATGAATCGGTGCTGTTTTAATGCTCATTTTAGGAGAAGAAGTTACAGCACTGGATTTTAAAAAGTCTTCTGTCGCCTCTTCAGTCGCAATATCCATTGCATCATCATAGGTCACAATACCCACTAAACGTTGCTGCTGATCGACAATAGGAAGTGCAATAAAATCATAATAATGCAATTTTTCAGCAATACTTTCTTGGTCTTCGTTTACATCCCCCATGATCAAGTCTGTACGCATAACATCCGTAATATTTTGATTAGGATCAGCCAAAATCATTTCACGTAAAGAAGCCACACCCAAAAGTTTATGATCTGGATCTACAACATAGATGAGATAGACTGTTTCACGATTTTTCGCGATCTTTCTGATTTGTTCAATCGCTTGGGTAATATTCAGTTTTGGTGACACTGCCACATAATCTGAACTCATGATTGCCCCAGCAGACTCTTCTGGATATTTGGCTAGATGTTGAATCTGTTGCTGGATTTCTGGACTAAGTTCAGTATAGATAGACTGTTGTAATGAATAAGGTAAATATTTAAATAAATCCGTCTGATCATCTGAATGCATCTGCGAAAGAACTTGAATCAGGTTCTGCTTTGGCAAATGTTCAGCAATTTTAAGCTGTTGATCTAATGATAAAAATTCAAGAATATAAGCAGCATTAGGCAGATGCTCTACCAATGTCACCTGCTCACTTAAGGATAAATCACTCAACAATTTGGCTATATCAGCGTCATTGATTTGATCAAAATGTTGTTCAATAACATCAAATTGGTGGTTTTGAATAGCTTTTTCTATTTTTGAAATTAATTCTAAAGAAAATTGCATAAGAAAATCCAAAGTTGATCACGCTTTTGCACAAATACTGGACTGTAATGCTAGGAAAATAAAGCGCTTTTTTGTTGTTAAAATTACTTTCTAATTTGAACAAAATATATTTTAGTTTGACTATTTATCATGTGACGTCTAGATCATACACAGACTTGGTTTAACCTCGTCTGCGCATACTCATGGATACATTGATTTACAAGCGCAGAGATCTAGAACATAGCTCAATTTTAAAATCATGCTTTTACGATTCAGTTGATACTTTAGACTTAAAAATGCTTCGAATTAGCACATACATAAATGGGATAAACAGCAACACCAAAACTGTTCCAAAGATCACACCACCCAGTACACTTACGCCAATTTCTTGGCGGCTTGCAGCGCCTGCACCGAAAGCAAGCACTAAAGGGATTACCCCAGCACCAAATGCCAATGAAGTCATCAAAATTGGACGTAAACGTAGTCCTGCACCTTCGAGTGCTGCTGCAACCGCTGTTTTGCCTTTTTCTTGCGCCAATGCTGCAAATTCGACGATGAGAATGGCATTTTTACACGACAGACCAATTGTCGTCAGCAAAGCGATCTGAAAGTAAATGTCATTAGGGAACCCTGCCAATTGACTAAAAATAATATTTCCTCCAATCCCTAAAGGAATCGCAGCAATCACAGCCGTTGGAATAGACCAACTTTCATATAATGCAGCCAAACATAGAAAAATGAATCCAATTGAGATTAAGTACAGTAACCATGCTTGGCTACTGGATTTCTGTTCTTCAAATGATAAACCACTCCAAGCGACATCAATCCCCTGTTGTTGGCTAATCAACTTCTGAATATCATTCATTGCCTGACCAGAACTGGTATGCGGCGCGGTATTGGCTTCCATTTGCAAGGCTGTATAGCCTTGGAAGCGGTTCACTACATCTGGTCCACCTTCCCAAGCAATGGTCGAAAAATTACTGAATGGAATCATTTGATTTTGTGCATTACGAACAGTCCATACCTCTAAATCTTCAGGTTTTGAGCGGAACTCAGCATCACCCTGCATCATGACACGTTTAATACGACCACGATCTATAAAGTCATTTACATAAGAACCACCCCATGCAGCTGACAAGGTACTATTAATGGCTGTTTGACTTAAACCATTTGCCAATGCCCTTTTTTGATCAATATGAATTTTTAACTTAGATTTGTCTGGATTTGACTTCTTATCTAAATTTTCAAAAGTTAGGAATTGTTTCGCTTGAGTTTGTAAAACATTAAACTGCTGATCAAGGTATTTCCGCCCTTGACCATTCACATCCTGAATCCAAAACTCTAAACTATCACTATCACCCAAACCATTCACAGAAGCAGGCAAACTCACTGTAATCCGAGCATTTGGATTCTTGTTAAAATACTTTACCGCACGCTCACGAATCGCTTGCGCAGAATTTTCTGAACCAGAACGATCATCCCAATGTTTGAGCGCAACGAAACCTGTACCTAGGTTTTGTCCTGTACCAGAGAAATTACGACCATAACGAATCAGAACAATATCGACATTTTGCTTTTCTTTTTCCAAAAAGTATTTGCGTATATTTTCACCAACCACCTGACTACTCGACATCGGTGCACCATCTGTTAAACGGAACTGTACACTGAGCATTCCTTGGTCTTCACTTGGAATAAAACTGGTGGGTAAAGCGCGATAAAAAAGTGCAAAAACGACAGTTAAACCAAAAAATAATGTCAAAATCACCCATTTTAAATTCAAGGTTTTTTGAATAAGTTTGATATAACGCTGTTTTAAGTTTTCAAGTTTGGTGTTAAACCAAGTCGCCCAACGCATAGGTTGAGGATTAGGTTTTAAAATAATTGCACATAATGCAGGTGTCAGTACCAATGCAACCACCAATGACAATGCCATTGCTGCAACCAATGTGATTGAAAACTGCCGGTAAATTACACCAGTCGACCCAGTAAAAAATGCCATTGGAATAAATACAGCAGTCAATACGACGGTGATCCCAATCAAAGCACCGGTCATTTCTTGCATTGATTCAATAGAGGCTTGCTTTGCGGTTAAGCCCTGTTCATGCATCAAGCGCTCTACATTTTCAACGACAACGATGGCATCATCCACCAGCAAGCCGATTGCCAACACCAAAGCAAACAAGGTCAGTGTATTGATACTCATCCCCAGTGCAAACAGTACTGCAAACGTCCCTAAGATAACGATCGGTACGGTAATGGTTGGAATGAGTGTGGCACGCCAACTTTGTAGGAAAATAAACATCACCAAAACAACCAAAACGATCGCTTCAAACAATGTTTTAACAACTTCTTTTATCGACTCTTGAACAAACGGTGTGTTATCTCGTGGATAAACAATCTTGTAACCTTGTGGGAGCTTTTCAGAAATCTTGGCTAATTCTGCTTTAATCAATGCCGATGTCGCTAAGGCGTTGGCACCCGAAGATAAAGAGATGCCCATCCCTGATGATGGATAGCCATTGATGGTATTAAATGATTGATAATTTTCAGCGCCTAATTCAACGCGTGCAACATCTTTTAAATAAACATAGCTTCCATCAGTATTGGATTTCACAATAATATTTTTAAATTCTTCTACAGTTCTTAAACGAGAGCCTGCGGTCACTTTTGCATTTAAATATTGATCTGAAGCAACGGGCAAATCGCCAACACCACCTGCAGCAACCTGTGTATTCTGCGCTTCAATTGCGCTACGAATATCGCTTGGCATCAGCTGATACTGTCGCAGTAAATTTGGATTAAGCCAGATTCGCATTGCATACTGCGAACCAAATACATCTACCTCTCCAATACCCTCAATACGAGATAATTCTTGTTCTATATGATCAGCGAGATAATCGCCGAGTTCAATATTATTGCTTTTTCCTGTTTCATCATATAAACCCACTACCATAAAGGTATCGCCGAGTGATTTATTTACTGTCACTCCTTGGCGTTGAACAACATCTGGTAATCTGTTCAGCACCCCATTAATACTGTTTTGTACTTGAACCTGGGCAGTATCTGGATCAGTCCCATTTTCAAAGCTAATACTGATTCGAGCACGTCCAGACGAATCACTGCTTGAACTGAAATATAAAAGGTGATCAATACCTTTAATTTGCTGCTCTAAAACCTGTGTGACACTTTCTTCAACAGTTTCAGCGTCTGCACCAGTATAAGTTGTTGACACTGTAATCCGTGGTGGAGCAATATCTGGATAACGCTCAATCGGCAAATTAAGAACCGAAAAAACGCCTAAAGCCATAACGATAATCGCAAGGACACACGCAAAAATAGGACGTTGAATAAAAAATTTAGAGAGCATTAGTTTTGCTTCAGTGCCAAATGATTGTGGTTAAGATCGTGCTGAACATTAAATTCCGTTTATATTGATATTCTGTGACTTAGATCGAAAACTCAAGAAAAAATAACAGAAATCCGAATGATCAGCTTGAATATGAAGAAACTGTGGAGATCACCTAATCGTATACAGACCATCGCCATAAATAATTGCTTCAATCCCCTGTTTATGTCATCACAATGTCAATTTAACCACATAAACTGTGATCGATTTCTACACAATAATTTGAGTGAAAAATGAATAAAAAAGTATGGCTGATCAGCAGCAGTATGATATTTTTAACTGCTTGCAATGATGATAAAACAAATATTGTTACAACACCTGATTATAAAGAGCCTAAGATTATTATTGTTGGGCATCGCGGCGCAAGTGCTTTACGTCCAGAACACACACTTGAAAGTTATCAAAAAGCCATTGACGATGGTGCAGATTTTATTGAACCTGATCTCGTCTCAACCAAAGATGGTATTTTAGTCGCACGTCATGAAAATGAAATTGGCGGTACCACCAATGTCAGCACCTTAGCTCAATTTGCAGATCGCAAAAAAACTAAAATTATTGATGGGGTGTCTTTAACAGGTTGGTTTACTGAAGACTTCAATGCAAGTGAATTAAATTTGATTAAAGCACGTGAAAGAATTCCAGCATTACGCCCAAACAATACGCAATATAATGATCAATTCAATATTCCTACCCTTGAACAGATTATCGAACTTGCAGAAAAAAACTACAAAAAAACAGGAAAAATTATTGGCTTGTATATCGAAACCAAACATCCAACTTATTTTCAAAAGCTCAATTTAGGTATGGAAGATCCTGTATTGAAAACTTTAGCGAAATATCAATACACACGCGAAATTGCCCCAATTTATTTACAGTCTTTTGAAGTCAGTAATCTCAAATACTTTAAAGAACAATTAACACTTTACAAGACATTAAAGCATGCCAAAATTATTCAGCTCTATGATGACAAAAAGCAAGCCCAGCAGATTATGTTGCGCAAGGTCTGAAAACAACTTATGGCGATATGGCAACAGCACAAGGTTTAAAAACAGTCTCAACCTATGCCGATGGTGTAGGTCCATGGAAACCTTATATCTTTAATGATAGCTATACTGCACCATCTTCTTTTGTTGCTGATGCGCATGCAGTCAACTTAAAAGTGCATCCTTATACTTTCCGACCTGAAAATAACTTTTTGGCAGCAAATTTAAAATGTAGTAGCGCAGAAGCGGATGCTGCAAAACGTTGTGAAACGGGTGCCAACAAAGAATATGAAATGTATTTTAAAGCTGGAGTTGATGGACTATTTACAGATGACCCTGGTTTGGGACGTAAAGCACTAGATGCCTACTGGAAAGCAAATCCTATTCTAAATTAACACTTTAAGATTCAACTAAAATAAAGCAATCGTTTCAATCGCTTGCTTTATTTTTTCTAAACTGAGCATTTTTTGCTTAAAATTAATACCCATTTAAGTTTAAAATAATACACTTGTTCAAAAATATAGCAGCTTTGATTTATGAGTGATTATTCTCCATTTAAGGGTACAACAGGTTTTAAACGCATTCTTAATGCTACGGGTTATTCTTTAGCGGGTTTTAAAGCTGCTTATCAAAATGAAGCTGCTTTTCGTCAGATCGTTTGGATTAATCTAATATTAATCCCAATTACTTTTTTTCTTGATGTGAGTTCAGTAGAACAAGCCTTGATGATTGGGGTATGTTTACTGGCAATCATCGTTGAGTTGTTCAATTCAGCACTTGAAGCTGTGGTTGACCGAGTATCTTTAGAACGCCACCCGCTTTCCAAAAATGCAAAAGACATGGGAAGTGCGGCTCAATTTGTAGCGCAATCCATTATTTTCTTTACTTGGGTGATTATTCTTTTTAGGTAATTTTTAAACCTTTATATAAAAATAAAGCATTCTCAATATGTATGTTTGATCAACACCCAAATACCATTATTGATTTAAGCAGACAACTAAACTCTACTATTCTTATAAATCATCAGTATCTATTTTTATTTCACCAATAAATTCAAACCTTATTCAAAACCTCGCCCTGATCATAAAAAAATCCCCGCACAATGGCGGGGATTTTTTATGATCTGAGATCAGAATGACTTACATCATTCCGCCCATACCACCCATTCCGCCCATATCAGGCATAGCAGGTTTATCTTCAGGAATATCTGTGATCATACATTCAGTTGTTAACATTAAACCAGCAACAGAAGCAGCATGTTCAAGTGCAGAACGTGTTACTTTTGCAGGATCAAGGATACCCATTTCTAACATGTCGCCATATTGTGAAGTCGCAGCGTTGTAACCAAAGTTACCTTCGCCATTTTTCACAGCATTGATTACTACAGAAGGCTCATCGCCTGCATTAGAAACAATTTGACGAAGTGGTGCTTCAATCGCACGACGAAGGATATTTACACCTACAGTTTGGTCATCATTTGCACCAACAACACCGTCTAGCGCTTTAGCAGCACGTACAAGCGCAACACCACCACCTGCAACAACACCTTCTTCAACCGCAGCACGAGTTGCATGAAGCGCATCGTCTACACGGTCTTTTTTCTCTTTCATTTCAACTTCAGTTGCAGCACCGATTTTGATTACAGCAACACCGCCTGCTAATTTAGCAACACGTTCTTGTAGTTTCTCTTTATCGTATTCAGAAGTTGATTCTTCGATTTGTGCACGGATTTGAGTAACACGTTCAGCAATTTGATTTGCATCACCAGCACCATCTACAATCACTGTATTTTCTTTAGATACTGTGATTTTGTGCGCAGTACCTAAATCTTGTAGAGAAGCTTGCTCTAAAGACATACCCACTTCTTCAGAAATCACAGTAGCGCCAGTTAAGATCGCAATATCTTGAAGCATTGCTTTACGACGGTCACCAAAACCAGGTGCTTTAACAGCACACACTTTGATGATGCCACGCATGTTGTTCACAACAAGTGTTGCAAGTGCTTCACCTTCAACATCTTCAGCAATGATAAGAAGTGGCTTACCTGTTTTAGCAACAGCTTCTAAAACTGTAATCAATTCACGGATGTTGCTGATTTTTTTATCAACAAGAAGGATGAATGGATTTTCGAGTTCAGCTGTCAAAGTATCTTGTTTGTTTGCAAAATACGGGCTGATATAACCACGGTCAAACTGCATACCTTCTACAACGTCAAGTGCGTCTTCGAAACCTGAACCTTCTTCAACTGTGATTACGCCTTCTTTACCAACACGCTCCATCGCCTGTGCAATTAATTTACCCACAGTTTCGTCAGAGTTTGCAGAAATCGAACCAACTTGTTCAATCGCTTTGGTATCAGAAGCTGGTTTAGCCGTTGCTTTGATATTTTCAACAACAGCTTTGACAGCAAGATCAATACCGCGTTTTAAATCCATTGGGTTCATACCTGCAGTTACAGATTTGATCCCTTCATTTAAAATTGCTTGAGCAAGTACAGTTGCTGTTGTAGTACCATCACCCGCGATATCATTGGTTTTTGAAGAAACTTCACGAACCAATTGCGCACCCATGTTTTCGAATTTGTCTTTCAACGAAATTTCTTTTGCAACAGTTACACCATCTTTAGTGATGTGTGGTGCACCAAAAGAACGATCAATAACAACGTTACGACCTTTAGGACCTAAAGTTACTTTAACTGCATCTGCAAGTACATTTACGCCCGCAATCATTTTTGAACGAGCTGAATCACCAAATTTTACGTCTTTAGCTGACATGCTTAACTCCAATAATCTTTATTCTTTAACCATCTAATTTAAAAGTGGATGAGGCATATTGTTTTTAATTGATCAAAAACAACACACCATCTCGGTCTGAATTAACCTTCAAGTACCGCTAAAATGTCAGATTCTTTCATAATTAAAAGTTCTTCACCGCTTACTTTTACAGTTGTACCTGCATAAGTACCGAACAATACTTTATCACCAACTTTAACGTCTAATGCACGCACACCATTGTCAGTGATTTGACCATTTCCTACAGCAATGATTTCACCTTGTGCTGGTTTTTCAGCTGCAGAACCTGGAAGTAAAATACCGCCAGCAGTTTTTGTTTCCTCTTCAACACGACGAATAACTACGCGATCATGTAATGGACGAATGTTGCTCATATAAAACTCCATAGACATCGTCTAAATGTCATTGATTACTCAGGGAAGATGACTTCTTATTCCTAGGTCATCGACAAAATATTTGTATGTCACATTTGTGGGGATGGAAATAAACGCTTCAAGGGGAAAATTAAAAAAAATTTATCTAATTTGTATTTTTTTTATTCGTTCACGTCAGATTGTCAAAAAATTCAACCGATTTTTTTCATTATTGAGCAATAAATTCTTGTAATTGTTCATCAAAAAAATAGTGTTGAAATGTACCGTTTTCATGAATCACATTAAAACTATTTGGGATTTTTTTATGCAAACGACGAGACACAGCAGTACCTGCATGCACTTCATATACAGGATGAGATAAATTTAAAGTAAATGCTTGATTTAAATCATAGACTGCAACGAGATGTAAATGACCGTGCAATAAAGCATAGAGCTGATGCTGCCCCCATTCCTTGATTGCAAATTGTCCTAAAGCCGGACAATCTTTTAAATGATGATCTTCATTCGAAGTATAAAAAGGTTGATGACTGACAATAATTTTTAATTTATTGTCTGGCGCATCCATCAACAATTGATTGACACTTTCTATCTGTTCAAATGAGATATGCCCGCGTGTATGATAGCGACGGCGAATACTGTTCATACCAATCAAATAAAAATGCTGAGTCAACAATGTCCGCTCTAAACTGCCAAAAAATAATTGATACAGACCAAAAGGTCGAAATGCCCTGTTCCATACATGATAAAGCGGAATATCATGATTACCTGGGACAACAAAATATGGCGTTTTTAAAGATTCTAAAAATTGCTTACACGCATAAAACTCTTTAAATTTAGCACGTTGAGTCAGATCTCCACTCACCACTACAACTTCTGGTTGATGCTGTGCACAAAACCGCTGAATCGCCTGTATACATGCTTGACGCTCTGTTCCAAAATGCAGATCAGATAGATGTAGCAGCATGCGCAGGTACCATAATATTTAAAGCATTTTTCTCTACATGTAAGTTCAAAGGTGTATCCATTGACACAATTTCTCCATCAATCGCAACCGTTAGTTTAGGCTTTTTCGAATACACAATCACTTTATCTGCACCAAAGCTATACACATCTGATGCTTTTTCTAATTTTCCTCGAATGGTCTGAAATAGTGTTTTAAATAAAGTGACCTTATCCCCTTTTGCGATCACTACCCCTGCGATCTCTCCCACTTCAGCACATTTGGAAATTCGTAAATTTAATTCTTTAAGTTGTAGTTGATTATTTCCAAAAAAGATTAAAGGCGTTTTGACTGGATATTTTTGTCCATCCACCTCAATTTCGAGTTTGAGTTCTTTACGGTCTCGAATCAGTACATCCAAGCCTGAAGTATATGCATTTAAAGCAAAACGTCCAAAACGCCGATTGTAATCCTCTCTTTTTTTGATGAATAACGGATACAAACCCAAACTGGCATTGTTTAAATAAATTTGATCATTGATACATGCGATGTGGGATGCACGTGGTTCTCCTGTCGCAATAACATGAGCTGCCTCAAGCAGATTCAATGGAATATTCAAGGCACGTGCTACATAATTAAATGTGCCTAATGGCAAAATACCCATCGGAATATTTTGATGAAGCATTTGCGATGCAACAGCATTCAACGTACCATCACCACCTGCCGCAACAATAACCCCGAGTTTTGAATATTGTGCATGTCGTTGATAGATTTTTTTCATTAAGGTCTGAATATCGCCTTCTGTACTGATATCAAAAACCTGTATTTCAAAACCATGTGTGGTCCAGATGGTCATGAGTTTTTCGTAAACCTCATCTTTGTGATTTGCATGAAAACCTGATTTTTCATTGTAAATCATCGAAAGAGGCTTTAAATCTGTATCCATAAGTTTGATTATTGTGAAGTATTTGCTCTAATTTCGTCGATTTTCTAAGCAAATAAAAGCACCTTTATGTAAAATTCGAATTATACCCATTTATTAAATCAATAATAATTTTTTACAGCTTCTTATTTTCAAGTTATTGTTAATTATTATTATTTACAATAAAAATATTACTCATTGCTTTATTAAATAGTGTTAAATATCAACCAATAATTCCGCTTAAACACTAAAAATCAATCACTTACACCACCCCTTGGGTTAAGCATCTTTTAAGCCTTTAGTCTTATTTTTTTTATGAATATATGTTTTAATACGTCCACTTTTTTTCTTACTTAAATTTGAATGTTGTACCACTTCATTCAGGTTGTTATTTGTACACAAAATTGTACATATTTTAGATAGGCCTCACCATGACCCAAGTGAACGCACCAGAATTCGTTCGTCATCCTAAGCTCATTGCCTGGGTTGAAGAAATTGCTAAATTGACTAAACCTGCAAAAATTGAATGGTGTGACGGAAGCGAAGAAGAGAATCAACGTTATATCGACTTGATGATCGCTAACGGCACTATGCAAGCATTGAACCAAGAAAAACATCCTGGTTCTTATTTAGCGAATTCTGATCCGTCTGACGTAGCTCGTGTTGAAGGTCGTACATTCATCTGTTCTGAAAAACAAGAAGATGCTGGTGCGACTAACAACTGGGAAGCTCCTGCTGAAATGCGTGCTCGTCTTAACGGTTTGTTTGATGGCGCAATGAAAGGCCGCACAATGTATGTGGTTCCATTCTCAATGGGTCCATTAGGTTCTCACATTGCACACATCGGTATTGAAATTACTGATTCTCCTTATGTTGCTGTAAGTATGCGTAAAATGGCTCGTATGGGTAAAGCTGTTTATGACGTACTTGGCACAGATGGTGACTTTATTCCTTGCGTACATACAGTAGGTGCGCCTCTTGCAGAAGGTCAAAAAGATGTTGCTTGGCCTTGCAACCCAGAAAAATACATCGTGCATTATCCAGAAACACGTGAAATCTGGTCTTATGGTTCAGGTTACGGCGGTAATGCATTATTAGGTAAAAAATGTCTTGCTTTACGTATCGCATCTTCTATGGGTCGTCAACAAGGTTGGTTAGCTGAACATATGCTTATCCTTGGTGTGACAAATCCTCAAGGTGAAAAACACTATATCGCAGCAGCGTTCCCTTCTGCATGTGGTAAAACCAACTTTGCGATGCTTATTCCACCAGCAGGTTATGAAGGTTGGAAGATTGAAACTGTAGGTGATGATATTGCTTGGATTAAACCAGGTGAAGATGGTCGCTTATATGCAATCAACCCAGAAGCTGGTTTCTTTGGTGTAGCACCAGGAACAAATACCAAAACCAATCCAAACTGTATGGCAACACTTCACAAAGATGTGATTTATACCAACGTTGCGGTGACTGACAATGGCGAAGTTTGGTGGGAAGGCTTAACAAAAGAAGCACCTGCAAACTTAACCAACTGGAAAGGTCAACCACATGTTGCTGGTGAAAAAGCAGCTCATCCAAATGCACGTTTCACTGTAGCAGCTGGTCAATGCCCTTCTATTGATGCCGATTGGGAAAATCCAGCTGGCGTTCCAATCTCTGCATTCATCTTCGGTGGACGTCGTGCGGATACAGTACCTTTAATCTCAGAAGCATTCGACTGGGTAGATGGTGTATATAAAGCAGCAACAATGGGTTCTGAAACAACTGCTGCGGCAGTAGGTCAACAAGGTGTTGTTCGCCGTGATCCATTTGCGATGTTGCCATTTGCTGGTTACAACATGGCGGATTACTTCGCTCATTGGTTAGAACTGGGTGAAGAAGTAGGTGCAAAAGCAAAAGCTGCTGGCAACAAATTACCAGGTATTTACAACGTAAACTGGTTCCGTCGTGATGCTGAAGGCAACTTTGTATGGCCTGGTTTCGGTCAAAACATGCGTGTGCTTGAGTGGATCATTGACCGTTGTGAAGGTCGTGCAGATGCAGTTGAAACACCGATTGGCTTAGTTCCAACATTTGAGCAATTGAACTGGACAGGTTCTGACTTTACTAAAGCGCAATTTGATCTTGTAACATCTCAAGATAAAGATCAATGGATCAAAGAGATTGAAAGTCATACTGAATTGTTTAACAAGTTAGGTGACCGTTTACCTGCAGCACTTAAAAATCGTCAAAACGAGCTTTTAGAGGCTGTAAAAAAATCAGCTTAATTTAAATTAAGCATTCAAGAGACCGCTTTCGAGCGGTCTTTTTGCATTCAATCTATAATCATTGTGATGGATTAAAGGATTCAAGTAGTATGCTTTTCTAATTTTGAGTCACTATCGCATGCAACTCAAAAACAATTTAAACGGAATAACCGATTAAAATAAAGCCATTTGTATTCTAAATGTAATATTTTGCGTTAAATCCACAATATGATATTTTTGCAATACAAAAAATCCATATTTCCTCTATAATTAAAAAAATCATTCCTTTATTTTTTTATTCTTTCCCATGATTGAAAATATTATCTATACAGCGAAAGTCATTAGAACTAAATTTGTCTCTGACAAGAAATACCTTACAAAAAGATTTATTAATAAATTAGGTTACACACCTGACTTTGATAAACCAGAAAGTTTTAATGAAAAAGTAACTGCGCGCATGATCTATGAAAGAGCGCCTCTGCATACAAAACTGGCCGACAAGTTGACAGTGAGAGAAATTATTTCAGATAAAATTTGTTGCTCACATTTTGTACCTTTACTTGGTGTATACAAATGCTTTAGCGAAATTGAGTTTAATAAACTCCCGTCTAAATTTGTTTTAAAGTGCAATCATGATAGCGGTAGCGCAATCGTGTGCCATGATAAAAGTCAATTTGATATTAAAAATGCAGAACTAAAATTAAAGCATCATTTAAAACAAAATATGTATTTTAAAAAAAGAGAATGGCATTATAAAAATATTACACCGTTGATTCTGGCTGAAGAGTTTGTTGAATTATGGACAGATCCAAATAGCCAGTTAACGATTACCACCAGTCGAGTACATTGTTTCGAAGGTCAACCTAGATATATAGAAGTCGATGTTCAAGATAGTCAAGGCATTGATTATTCAAATATTTATGATACCGATTGGGTACTACAACCCTTTACAGTTGACTTAAAGAATAATAGCCCCTTAGGCTTAGCTCAACCGAAAAGTTTAAGCAAAATGCTGCAACTTTCTCAAGACCTTTGCTTTAAACATGGTTATAGTCGTATCGACTTTTTATTGGCTGGAGACGATGTTTTTTTCAGTGAAATCACGTTGACACCAAATGCAGGACGGATGGTGATTACACCAAGTGAATGGGATTTCAAGTTAGGCGCCCTCTGGAAAAGTTATTGATTTTTTTATTAAAAAATATAGTGAATCAATCCAGCAAGTAAAAGAGTTTAACGTTGGATTGTTTTTTTGGGTTTCCTCAATGGAAAGTGAACAATAAAAACCATGAGTTTTCCGCTTCATTTGTAATCACAAGCTTTATCACTTCATATTACTATTCTTATATAAATTATAGCGTTATAAATAAAATACAAAAACTTAAATTGCAGAGTATTAAAAAATATTGCTGCCATATGATGCTTATATCCAAATAAGGCACAGAGTTATTTATTTGTTTTAATTCCTACACAAATATCATAAATCTAATGACTATCCTTTTCTTTATTTGGTTATTTATCTAAAAAAACCACAATCAATTTAATTTCACTTGCATTTAATAAATATATTATATAGATTTTCTAAACAATATGAACAATAAGTGGTGGTTAAAAAAATTCCATCAATCGTAAAACAATACTTCTAAATCGGATCAAGTCGGATCGCTTGATCTTCCAAAAATAAACAAAGGAGTTGTTACCGTGAATAGCTTAATCCACAACAAATGGAAGATTTTGATTCTGTTGTTTCTAGCCAATACGATGAATTTTTTTGATCGTACAATTCCAGCCGTGGTCATTGAATCAATCAGATTAGAATATAGTCTAAATGACAAACAATTAGGAATGCTTGCTGCTGCATTTTCCTTAGTCTATGCCATTGCTGGCTTATATTTTGGAAAACTTGCAGACCGCAACTCAAGAAAAAAAATTATCGGTATAGGTTTAATCGCATGGAGTGGCTTTACCGCCATGAATGCACTTGCATGGAGTTATATCTCTTTTTTCATGGCTCGTGTAGGTGTTGGTGTCGGTGAGGCAAGTTATGCACCTGCTGCGAACTCTTTAATTGGAGATTTATTTCCACCTCAGCATCGCGCCAAAGCAATAGGTATTTTTATGCTCGGCTTACCAGTGGGAATGGTACTCGCTTTCTTCACCGTTGGTGGGATTGCACAAGCATTTAACAGTTGGCGTGCACCTTTTATCGTTGCGGCTGTACCTGGTCTGATCTTAGCCATCTGTTTTTTCTTTATTCGAGAACCTGCACGAGGCGCAGCAGAAGCTGAAAACTATCAAGCCAAAACTTCAAAGCAAAACAGTTTAGGAAGCCTTTTAAAAATCAAAACGCTACGTTGGATTATTCTTTCTGGCATTATGCAAAATCTTGCGATTGCTGCTGGCATCGCATTTCTAGTGCCGTTGTTCCTACGTTATTTTGGGTTAACCTTAATCCAAGGCTCATTACTTGCAGGATGTATTATCGGGATAACAGGTTTAATCGGCTTAACACTTGGCGGTGTCATTGCAGACAAGATTTATCAAAAATCTAAAAAGGGTCGTTTATTGTTCGGAGCACTGTGTTTATTGATCTCGGCGATTATGATTGGATTAAGTCTAATGCTGAAAAGCCAAGCTGTGGTTTTATTTACAGTATTGTCTTGTCTCGGTTGGCTTGCAATGTACAACTATTACACAACCGTCTACCCTGCTATTCAAGAAGTTGTCGAACCCAATCAAAGAGCAATGGCTTTTGGTTTATGTCTTGCGATCATGTATGTATTAGGCGGTGCATTTGGTCCACTTCTGGTTGGTGCACTTTCTGATCATTATGCAAATGCCGCAATGACTGTATCAGGTGCAACAGGGATTACGGATCAATTCCGTGCCATCGGTTTACACAAAGCCATGATTATTATTCCAATCACCTTATTACTGAGTGCCGTATTCATTTATATGAGTGCACAAACATTTATGAAAGATGCGCTTACATTGCAGCAGCCAAATGAATCATAAAACACAATGTTCAAGATGAAAGGATTCAGTATTCGAAGTTGGATGGTTATGGTTTGAGGTTAAAAGTTTAATTTTTAAACTTCAATATTCAAATTGAATCTACAAAATACAATAAAGCCAATGCTTGATTCATTGGCTTTATAAATTGCATTATGCAACATCTTTTTGCAATCGACGTTCATGTAACTCAAGCAAGTAGGCATCCAAAAGATCAATGTCATCCTGTTTAAATTCAAGATATAACTTGCTACGGCGACTCAATATATCCTGACTCGTGATTGCCCATTCCTGATCGACTAAATAATCCACTTCTTGCGCATAAAGCCCATGCCCAAAACTTTGCCCAAGCTCATGCACTGAGCTGGAATAATTTAAAAACTTCCATACATAAGTGCCATAAGCATGTGCCCAGCGACTTGCTGTATCTAAATCAATGCCTTTGATTTTAGTCTGGATCTCCAAGATTAAATCTTCTACTGAGACCAAGTTTTCTGCACCAGGTAATAAAGCATGTGCGGTCCAAGATTGTTGCATTTCAGGGAAAAACTTTTTCAGTTGCTCAAGTGCTGATTCAGCAAGCTTGCGATATGTCGTCAACTTGCCACCAAAAACCGACAATAAAGGTGCTTCACCTGAATGTTGTTGAGAAAGTGCTAAAGTATAATCACGCGTGATTGCTGCTGGGTTATCAGATTCATCATCACACAATGGGCGCACACCTGAAAAAGTGCTGACAATATCATTTTGGCTCAGTTGTGTCTTAAAATGATCATTGGATACTTTTAAAAGATAATCAATTTCTTGTTGAGTGATTTCAACTTGATTAGGGTCATCATGATATTCACGATCTGTGGTTCCAATCATGGTGTATTGGTTTAAATAAGGAATCGCAAAAACGATTCGCTGATCGTCATTTTGCATAATATAGGCTTTATCACCTGCATAAATTTTTGGCACAATGATATGGCTCCCTTGAACCAAACGAATGCCATAAGGTGATTTTAATTTCAAATCCTGTTGGATAAATTGTGCCACCCAAGGACCTGCAGCATTGACCAATACTTTGGCTTGAACTTGATATATCCCTTGTTCATTTTCAAGTTGGATTGTCCACACAGCATTTTCACGTTGCGCAGCAATACAACGTGTTTGACTAACAATCTTTGCACCCTTTTCCCGTGCCTGCATTGCATTGAGAATCACCAAACGAGAATCATCAACAGCACAATCGGAGTATTCAAAACCACGAGTAATATCTTTATTTAATGGGCTGGTTTCAGGGTTGAATTGGACTAAATTTGATCCTGGCAGTTTTTCTCGTTTGCCCAAATGATCATAAAAAAATAAACCCGTACGGATTAGCCAAGCTGGTCTAAGGTGCGGTTGATGAGGCATGATAAAACGCATTGGACGAATAATATGTGGGGCTTTCGCCAGTAAAACTTCACGCTCTGCCAAAGCTTCACGAACCAAGCGAAATTCCTTATGTTCTAAATAACGTAAACCACCATGAATCAATTTACTACTGGCGGATGAGGTATGACTTGCCAAATCATCTTTTTCACAAAGCAAGACCGATAAACCACGCCCAACTGCATCATTGGCAATCCCAACACCATTAATTCCACCTCCAATCACCACGATGTCATAACAAGTTTGTGGTTCGTTCATTTGCATCATAACATCACCTTTTGATTGAAGAGTTTTAACATATTTTCGTTTATTTTCATTTAAGAAAATAATAGAGACTTTTTTTGATCAATGTCTATTCGATAATCAATAGATTTGCAACTGACATTTAAGCTCGTCATTGAATAAAGCCTAAACCACAATCAAATTCACTTCTGCCGCATTGATTTGTTGAATATAAGCTTCAGCAGGCTGTTGATTGGTAAAAAGACGATCAATTTCTCGAAGATGCCCCATGCGCATCATTGCATGACGACCAAATTTACTATCATCTACAGCTAAAAAAATCTGTCGAGCACCCGCAATAATTTCTTGAGAGACTGAAACTTCCTGGAAATCAAAATCCAATAACGTCCCGTCTGCATCAATTCCACTGATGCCAATCACGGCATAATCCACTTTGAATTGTTTAAAAAATTCAGATGTCGCCTGCCCAATGACCCCGCCATCGGGGCGAACTTTGCCACTGGCAATAAGCACTTCAAAATCTTCTTTTACACTTAGGATTTTGGCAACATTTAGATTATTGGTAATAATTTTAAGCCCTCGATGTTGCAATAAAGCGACAGCAATTGCTTCTGTCGTTGTCCCGATATTGATAAATAAAGAAGCATAATCTGGAATAGCTTTTGCCACAGCAACTGCAATACGCTGTTTTGCCTCTGCGTTATGGCTCATGCGTGTACTGTATTCAGTATTGGTCACACTTGAGTCTATCGCAGCACCGCCATGATAACGTCGCAACAATCCAGCATCAGCCAACTGATTAATATCTCTGCGTACAGTTTGCGGTGTCACTGTAAATATCTGCGCAATTTCTTCAATACTGATATATCCCCGTTGTTTAACCAGTTCCAAAATTTGCTGTTGTCGAATCATGAAGTTCATAAATGCAAACCTTATTGTTTTATTTTAGAAAATGAACATTTAAATACATACATTACATAAGTTCTTGTTATTCAGCTAGCTTTGAATCTTAATTCTCAATACTGATCGTTTTTTTATTTGAGTACTTTTCACACATTTGACTCATTTCCACCCAACACTTTATCTGTACTAAAAACAGCCACCCATTAAACTATTTAAAATTAAATAATTGTTTTAAAAAAATTATTCTTTATTTTAGCCATTCTTAAATAACTATTGATCCTGAACAAAAAAAAGGCATACGACCAAAGTCTAATAAGGGCAACCTTCATTCTTGCGTATAACGAGCTGTGTAATGATTTGTATCTCTCCGCAGTACTGATTGAAATTCTCTCTTTTTGATTTTTCTGTTTAGATTTTCACCCCAAATGAACCCTAAACAGGCTATGTTTTGCATATTCTTTTGGAGAATTGCCTTGTCCAATTCATCACCTCAGGTTGCTCCTTCGCAACTTGATAGAAAAACTCGTTTCAAATCTATACTTGGTGGCTCAGCTGGTAACCTAGTTGAATGGTATGACTGGTATGTCTACGCCGCATTTACGCTCTACTTTGCACCAGTGTTCTTTCCAGAAGGTAATGAAACAGTCAAGCTTCTCCAAGCTGCTGCTGTTTTTGCTTTAGGTTTTTTAATGCGCCCGATTGGCGCTTGGATTATGGGAATTTATGCCGATCGTAAAGGTCGTAAAGCTGGTTTAACGCTTTCTGTATCATTGATGTGTGTCGGTTCTTTAATTATCGCTTGTGCACCGTCTTATGATTCTGTCGGTATGCTTGCTCCAGCGCTTCTGCTCTTTGCTCGTCTCTTACAGGGCTTAAGTGTCGGTGGTGAATATGGTTCAAGTGCGACATATTTAACTGAAATGGCAGGAAAAAATCATCGTGGTTTCTTCTCTAGCTTTCAATATGTCACCTTGATTTCAGGACAGTTGTTAGCACTATGCGTATTGATTATCTTACAACGCACACTTTCAGAGGATGCCTTGCATGCTTGGGGATGGCGTATTCCATTCCTCATCGGCGCTTTGTTAGCCATTGTTGTATTCTGGATTCGTCGTGGCTTAGTTGAAACTGAATCAGCTAAACAAGCGCAAGAACATGCCAAAAATGGTGGTGAAAAATCAGGAGCATTTGCTTTATTCACCAAGTATCCTAAACAAGCATTTACCGTTATCATGTTAACTGCTGGCGGAACCTTGGCCTTCAATACATTTACCACCTATTTACAAAAATATTTGGTTAACACCTCTGGCTTTGAAAAGACTACTGCCACAGAAATTACCACGGCAGCGATCTTTGTCTTCATGCTGATTCAACCTGCTGTTGGCGCACTTTCAGATAAAATTGGTCGTAAACCAATTATGATCACCTTCGGTGTTTTGGGTGTTTTATTCACTATTCCTATTTTCAATGGGCTTGGTTCAACCACAGACCCTAAAACTGCATTTTTCTTATGTATGAGTGGCATGGTGATTGTAACTGGCTATACTGCAATTAATGCGGTAGTTAAAGCAGAACTGTTCCCTGCTCACATTCGCGCTCTGGGTGTTGCGTTACCATACGCTTTAGCAAATACAATCTTTGGTGGTACAGCTGAATTAGTGGCATTAAGTTTTAAAAATGCAGGTCACGAAAACTATTTCTTCTACTACATCACGTTTATGATTGGTCTATCTTTAATTACTTATATCTTTATGAAAGATACTAAGAAAAATAGCTTAATCACAGATGATTAATCAAAATCCAAAAGTAGCTTAGATGGATTAAAACAGCTTTCTTATGCAAATTAGAAAGCTGTTTTAATTTGAACAATTCAATCATCGAGAAAATCACAATGATCCTAGCCAAAGTAATGGACACACTGTCCCTCTGAAGATAATGTAACGTTAACTTTGGAGATGTACACATGGCTAAACGCTTTAGTCCAGAATTTAAACAGCAAGCAATTGATTATGCACTTGCGAACTCACATGAATCATTAGCATCAATTGCGGTAAAGCTTGGTGTTGGTTACTCGACACTTGATAAATGGATTCGTACTGCTAATCCAGAAGGATCAAGCAAACGTCAGTTAACACCTGAGCAACAGCGAATATTAGATCTAGAAAAAGAAGTCAAACAACTCAAAGAGGCAAATGACATACTAAAAAAAGTGCATGTGTATTTCCTCACCGATCAAGGCAAGAGAAGTACACGGTAATCAAAGACTTTGCAATGGAAAAGGTTAAAGTCACTGTACTGTGCAAACAATTAGGTGTCAGTACTTCGGGGTTCTATGCATGGAGAAAACGTCAGGTACGTATAGCAAAGCAGTATGATGATTTACAAGCGGTGTATTGGCAGCACCACGCTCGTTTAGGTGCACCATCCCTCGTTCATGATATGCATGACCTAGGTTACAGCATGAGTGAGCGCACAATAGGTCGAATGCTTAAAAAACTAGGATTACACAGTAAAATTGCCCGTAAATATAGGCATACGACTGATTCAAATCATCGTTTGCCAACAGCACCAAATTTGTTAGATCAACAGTTCACTGTAACTGAGCCAAATAAGGTCTGGACGACTGATATTACGTATATTCGAACGAAGGAAGGCTGGTTATATTTATGCGTGATGCTAGATCTATTTAGCCGACGTATCGTCGGTTGGCAGACAAGTACACGAATAGATCGTCAATTGGTATGTGATGCGTTTAACTATGCACTTGCACGTCAGGGTTATCCAACAGGCTTGATGATTCATTCGGATCAAGGCAGTCAATATTGCAGTCGCGATTTCAGAGCTGTATTACTGACAAATAAGGCAATACAAAGTATGTCACGTAGGGGAAATTGTTGGGATAACGCAGTAACAGAAAGTTTTTTCCATACATTGAAAGGGCATGTGGTACATGACAGTGTATTTTCTACAAGAAAAGAGGCAAATTCGGTCTTGTTTGAATATATTGAAGTTTACTACAATCGAATCAGAAGGCATTCTGCAAATGGTTGGTTAAGCCCTGAAGCTTTTGAGCAGAAATATTTTAAGAATTTAGAGGGAAGTACTGTCCACGATAGTGTCTAGGATCACAAA
>NZ_AMFQ01000004.1:0-10934 GCF_000335555.1 Acinetobacter sp. WC-743
CCATTGCCTGCATTGTTGTTGACAATGACCAAGTCTTTGACGCCAAGCTCAATCAATCCATCAATTAGCTCTGCGGGTTGTCCTGCGGTTCCAAAGCCCCCAATCATAATGGTTGAACCATCCTTGATTTGTGACAAAACCTCTGTCAATGAGCCGGCACGCTTATCAATCATCTGACTACTTCCTGTACTGTGTAGCACTCAATTTTTCATCCTAAAAGTCGATAAAACTAAGTTGAGTGTTTTGTTCGGATTTCTTATCTTTATTC
Organism: Acinetobacter sp. WC-743; assembly: GCF_000335555.1. Taxonomy (NCBI): domain Bacteria; kingdom Pseudomonadati; phylum Pseudomonadota; class Gammaproteobacteria; order Moraxellales; family Moraxellaceae; genus Acinetobacter; species Acinetobacter sp. WC-743. The sequence goes on from NZ_AMFQ01000004.1 coordinate 269, forward strand.
TTGATAAATTCTGAACAGACTTCTATCTTCTAAAAGCTATTTTGTGCGATTATTATTTTTAATGTTCGATCATCGAACATTATCCAACTAAATTAGTCGTGTTTCGATTAGAATAATTATTCATCAAAGGATTTTGTAGGAATGCTCTAAATTATGGAAAATGATAAAAATAAAAATCGTCGCTTGATTCATCACCGTGAAAATAAGAAAGTGATTCGACATGAAGACTTTATCGCAGGGATTGCCAAAGGCTTGGCGATTTTAGATTGCTTCGGTCCTGAACGTCATCGTTTAAATATGAGTACAGCCGCAGAGAAAACAGGCATGACCCGTGCTGCTGCACGTCGTCATTTACTGACTTTAGAATACTTGGGATATTTAGACTTTGATGGTCATTATTATTATTTAACCCCCAAAATTTTAAAGTTCTCAGGTGCGTATCTGGATGGTTCTCCCTTACCTAAAATTTGTCAGCCTTTATTAAACTTACTCACCAATCAAACATCACTGATTTATTCAGTCATGGTGCTGGATGGTTATGAAGCCATTACCATTGCACGCAGTGCAGCGCATCAACAAACTGACCGTGTTAATCCTTATGGTTTGCATTTGGGTAACCGACTCCCTGCTCATGCCACATCCGCAGGCAAAATTTTGTTGGCACATCTAAATAAAGATGAGCAAAAAGAGTGGTTAGAAAAATATCCTTTGAAGCGATTGACTAAATATACCCATACAGACAGTGAAGTGTTTTTGGCATTGTTGCATGAGATTAAGGAACAAGATTGGTGCTACTCGTGTGAAGAACATGAGTTAGGTGTACATGCAGTTGCTGTACCGATCTATGATGCCAATGCTGATGTAGTTGCAGCTTTAAATATTGTGTCTCCAACGATCCGTACGACTCAAGATTATTTAATTACGCATATTTTGCCGTTGTTACAGGAAACAGCTCGCGACTTGAGACAAGTGGTTTAGGTGGGAAAGTTGATCATATAATTTAAGTTTGTTTATTATTTTCAGCTCATGTTATTATTAAAATTTAATAGATATCAAAATAATTTTTTGACGTTACTCAGTTTGAGATAAAATATGTTTTATACAAGAAAAATTTTTCTAACAATTTGTCTACTTAGTGTTTTAAATTCAGGCTGTGCTAAATCAACTGATAGCAACAACAATAATCAACAATATAGCGCTAATAATTCCGCTATTGATATCAATGAGATTAAGTCTAAAGCTGAAAAAGGTGATCCTGAAGCTCAATATAATATGGGAGTTTTGTTCACAGATGGTTATAAAGACCTAAAACCCAATATTATAGAAGCATTTAAATGGTATGAATTATCGGCTGATAAAGGATATGCAAAAGCGAAATATAATTTAGCTATTCTACTAAGTAGTGATTCAGGTATTAAAAATGATTATGCTCAAGCAAAAAAGTTATTTGAAGATGCAGCTGCTTTAGGCGATGTACCATCATTAAATGAGCTTGGTAATTTTTATAAAGATGGAATAGGTGTACAAGAAAATTACGCTCAAGCATCTGAATATTATTTAAAAGCAGCTAATGCTGGGTATTCTGCTGCTGAAAATAATATAGGTAATATGTATCTACATGGGCATGGAGTGTCACAAGATAAACTAAAAGCATCTCAATGGTATATAAAAGCTGCTGAACAAGGTGAGGTTGATGCTCAATATAATTTAGGGCTTATGTATTTTTTAGGTGATGGTATAAAGCAAGATTATTCACAAGCATATCAATGGTTTTTAAAAGCTGCAAATCAAGGTGAAAGTGGAGCACAATATCATTTAGGTAAAATCTATAAAGATGGTTTAGGTGTTAATAAAGATTTATCTTTAGCTAAAAATTGGTTTGAGAAATCTGCTCAAGCGGGTAATTCTCTAGCTTACGATGAATTATTACAACTTAAATAATATGCTTAAATTATAACTTCTGACTATTTCTTTAAAGAAAAAATTATTACTCCTATAGCAATAGTCAGCATTATAGAATTTAGAATAATTATTCAATAGCAATCATAATTGAAAGGCTCTATTAAAAAGAACCCACCACTCACTCCACAATAATAATAAAGAGAGCAGCTTATAATCCTAAATAAACAATATATTAAACCTAAAGAAAGAAATAAAAATTGAAAATCTTTTTCACTTTTACTTCTTAGTACACAGTTGATAAGCTTTTTTTGAATACACTACAAATTCACTATATTTTTTATTTGTTTCATCTAATACCTCTGGATCTTTATAAAAATCTGTTTTGAAATTTTCCACTAAATAATCAAAAGAGCATTTACATGTATTCTCATCAAATTCCCCAGATTCAGAACAACCAGCAATATAATTTAAACGTTCAACTTCAAATTGAGCATTTTTATTATTATTTGTTGTACATCCACTCAATGTAATCAACACAATCAATAGAAACTTTTGCATATAAAACCTTATTAAATTAGTCTATTCATTTTCACTTTTATTCGCCTTATCAATAACCTTATCATAAAAATATTATGCACCTTCGACAAGATATCCTTTCACTTCTCCGAAACTATAATCCTTAATTATTTTTTCACTCCTTAAACAATCTTCTTATTAGCGACTCTTTGCATAACTATAACAGGTCTAATATTACTACTTGTACAAAATTCTAAATTTTTCGCAGTGTTAAAATCAGTTCTCATATGTACATCACACCTTTAAGTTAATTTTACCATACTTCACTTCTACACAGCTCATTAAAGTTAATAGAATGAGTATTTGAAAATTAATCCAAAACAAAAAATAAGACTGAACCTCATAAATCAAATCAACATTAAAAAAAATGAAATAATAAAAATAAATAAAAAACAAATCTTTATAAGATATAAAAATCTTAATCTTTTTGCATAGAAATTTCCATTATCAAAACCTTTAAAAACTATTTTACAAAGATACTTAGTATGTTGAAAACTTTTTAAATTGAAATCCAAATAGTCAATTACAATCTTTTTATTAGTAAAATATTTAAACAAATAAAATCGAACTATACAAAATAAAATAACATAAAGCAGTAGTGATGATAAAAATAAAATTAAAATAATTCCATCCGACATTTATATTACACCCTAATTTAAAAGCCCTTGTAGAAAGATTAGTAGATTTTGAACAGTTCGTGATCGAACAATTTCTATAAATCAAGTCTTCATCTGTTGATTCATCACAAATTAAGCATCTTTAATAAGTTACTTGAAAACCATAAATCAACATAAAGTCCTTGTTATTTTTAGCCTTTCCTTTAGAGGAAAAAGGTACTTTTCTTACCCATGTAATTCATTCGACATCATATTTTTGACTTAAGAAAGAGACCTTATGATGACTTTTTGTCTTTAACCCCAAAGATAAATTCTATTAAAAAAACCCATATTGTTCCAACTAATCCAACTACTGAACAAACTTTTAAAGCAAAAATAAAGGAAAAGTCTGAACCACTTACTATTGATAAAAATAAACCTATTAAAAAACACGTTAGCCCAATTATAAAGCCACGTATAATAAAATTAATAATAGGATGCTCTACTGCTTTAAAGTTAGCAATGAATACACTCATTATTATCTCTACTAATATTGTTAACATTATTTTTCCTTAGAATCAAAAACTTAAAAAACTAGACAACCTGTTCAATCAATAAACCCCTTATTATTCCAAAAAAATTTAACAAATTAATTTTTACCACATAATCCTTTAAAATTTATTTCCATCAACTTCATCAGACTCATCAATAATTAGAACACCTAAACAACTAGGTTTTCAACAATATTTAAAATTAATTTTAAAATATTCATATAAAGCCATTTTAACTACTTCCGTGAAATTCTATCTATAAACTCTACAATTTTACCCCAAATCAAAATAAATATTGACGTAATAAATCCAATTAAAATCCCGTTTAATAAATTAAAAAAAATATCACCAACTCCAAAGTCATCAATTTTTAAATAAGCATAAAGAGTGCTAACAAAAAATAAAAATCCCAAGAATTATTGAACGGATAAAAAATACAAAACTGGATGATTATTACATCTAAAATGACTTCCAAAAAATTCAGATATACTATTTATCAACAAATAAAGCATAATTAATTTCGCTTTATTTTTCAGCTAATTTTTTGAGTTTAAATCTAACCATTTACATCCCATAAAGAATAAAGAAGCTAACAAACCAATTCCTAATGATGCGAAAAAAGATAATATTATTTTTTCTACATCCATTAAATCATTATTAAAAAAATCAATCAGCATATATAAAAAAAAGGCAGAAACACCTAAAACTATCCCTTTAAAAAAACTTATTAAATATGGATATTTTTCACTTTCATAATTAGAAACAAAGAAAGAAATGATTACTTCAGCAATAATTGTCAGCATTCTATTTTTTCGCCTCTTTTGCTTTCTGATCCGAAATAATTTTATTTGCCGTTCTAGAGGATGTTTGTTGCATAAGAAATTGATTACTAAAATAATCACATCAATCATATGATATTTTAATTATTATAATTACTTTTCATTTTTTGAACTTAGAACCAAGTATAAAAATACAAAAAAAATAATTAAAATAAACAATAAATCACTTACTAATGTAAAATAATAAGAATATGAAAAAAACTCTACTTTTTTAAGACCACTTCGACCACCACAGTATGCATATACTCCACACCCTAATACTTTCAGCATCAATAATATAATAAAAAAAATTGAACTATACTTATATATGATTTTTTCACTTTTCTAATCTTTTTTCACAATCTTCAACAATCTGATATGCAATTTTTTCAAATTTTCTTGCTTTCTCATTATCTTCCATTAATGATTTGTCCTTATAAAAATTTTTATCATATTTTCTTACTAAATCATTAAACTGACATTCACAAACACTTACACTAAGAGTACCTGATTCAGAGCAACCTGCTATAAAATTTATTTTCTCTTTATCAAATTCTGCTGAATTTTCACTACCTTTATAATTAGAAGAACATCCAATCAAAAAAATAAATGGTATATATTTACAAAAAAAACTCATAGCACTATTTCCTTTACTTTTTACTCTCTTTATCTTTTGAAATTTTTTCATTCACTAAATCATCAATTTCAAACCATCCATCAGTTGCCCAACCTTTTAACTTTCCAGGTATATCAACATAGTCTTTGATCACATTTCCAACTCCTTTTGCCATAGTCTTCTGGCCTGTCTTATTCAACTGACTAATTATATTATAAGAGCATTCAGTACAATTTCTTGCAGCTTTTTGCATATTAAACCCTTTCGCTAATTGAGTTACCCCCTTTCCTCGACTCATTTCTATACCCTTTGTGATTTTACTTCCTAAATTATAAGAAAAACTTTTATCATCTATTATATCCTTTATTTGTGGCAATCTTTTAAGTATATTTGTCACTGCTCCATTTGAAACCATATCACCATAAGGTGCTCTACTTCTATATTTTTTAATATAAAAGTGTCAACACCCCCTAATGATTTTGATTACTTCTTAAATGACAAAAATACTGCTACCAAAGCAATTACTAACATTATAAAATTTAAGATTATTGTCCAATAGTAATCATAAGTGAAAAGTTCTACTAAGAGAAACCTACCATTCACTCCACAATAATAGTAAACATAACAACTTAAAATTTTAAATAAAAAATATATTAAAGCTAAAGGAAGAAATAAAATATTGAAAATCTTTTTCATTTTCATTTCTTCATACACAATTGATAAGTTTTTTTGAATACATTACAAATTCACTATATTTTTGGTTTGTTTCATTTAATACCTCTGGTTCTTTATAAAAATCTGTTTTTTAAATTTGCTACTAAACAGTCAAAATAAAATTTAAAAGTATTCGCATAAAATTCTTAGCTTTTATTTTTTCCTCCATTTAAAAAATCAACCATCGATAAAAAAATAAAACAAACAAAGCCTATAAATTGCGTAACAATAAAAAAAAGAATTTGTTTACTGTATTCCATGACTTTATGATTTTCGATATACCCCACTATATTTCCTAAGGCATATCCAATTAAACCTATTGTTATGCCTTTAAAAAAATTTATCAGATACGGATGATCTTCTGATTTAAAGTTGGAAATAAAAATACTAATTATAACCTCTGCGATTAATTCCATTATTTCAGACTCTTACATCAGGTTTGGCATTATTTTGTTTTTTCCCATTATATTGACATTTCTTCTTCCCACCACTAATATCATAACTTAATGCAACATTTAGCTTATTGTAACTTTGATAAGTAAAATAACCTAAGTTTACTCCATCTAATTTAATATCATTAGTTGGAAAAGTAACACCTAATTCATTGTTATTTTCATCACAATAATATTCACCATAATTATTTTTTTCCACTAATCTCCATCCTTTTTCATATAATTTAGGTTTAACAATATTAATATAATTTTCCATATTAAAATTCCCCACTCTTTCTTCGAAGTAGTATGTTCTTATATTTCTTACATAGAATTTTTCAAATAAAACAAAATCATAGATTTCAAAAATATACTCCATATTTATAAAATAGTTGGACTCTTCAGGAGTAACATTTCTTTCTATTTGCCGTAAATTCATTCTATATTCAATATTTTTTTGATCAATACAACCAGAAAGTAATAACATTAAAGAAAAAAATATACTTAGAATAGTTTTCATCTACAATCCTCCAAATGAGTACATTAAACCTTTAGCATAAGGCTCGGTATCTTTAGTATTACCTATTTTCTTATTCTTAGACTCATCAATAATTAGAACACCTAAACAACTAGGTTTTCAACAATATTTAAAATTAATTTTAAAATATTTATATAAAGCCATTTCACTATTTCCGTGAAATTCTATCTATAAACTCTACAATTTTACCCCAAATCAGAATAAATATTGACGTAATAAATCCAATTAAAATCCCGTTTAATAAATTAAAAACAATATCACCAACTCCAAAATCATCAATTTTTAAATAAGCATAAAGAGTGCTAACAAAAAAATAAAAATTCCAAGAATTATTGAACGGATAAAAAAATACAAAACTGGATGATTATTGCATCTAAAATGACTTCCAAAAAATTCAGATATATTATCTATCAACAAATAAAGCATAATTATTTTCGCTTTCTTTTTCAGCTAATTTTTTGAGTTTAAATCTAACCATTTACACCCCATAAAGAACAAAGAGCATAACAAGCCAATTCCTATTGATATTAGAAAAAATAATAATACTCCCTGCAAATCCATTAAATCCTTATTAAAAAAATCAATTAGCATTCCTAAAATAAAACCAGATACGCCTAAAACTATTCCTTTAAAAAAACTAATTAAATATGGATATTTTTCACTTTCATAATTAGAGATGAAAAAAGAAATAATTACCTCAGCAATAATTGTCAGCATTCTATTTCTTTGCCTCTTTCGCTTTCTGATCCGAAATAATTTTATTTGACAATTTAATTTTACTACTTTGCTATTTTTAGTGTAAAAGTTTCAATACACCCTAATTATTTACATTCATCATTTCCACCTGTTCTGTACGAATACCCTATTTGCCATATATCATCTAATTGAGTTGCCACAATTCCATTTAATTTTTTATTATTGATCGATAGAGGTTCAATTGTTTCTATAATATTCCCATTGTTATCACAAAAGAATTTCTTACCATCTTCATCTTTGACTGCACGCCAACCACTTTTCTCCCATTCTGAAATGATTTTTTTATTTATATCAGGATTATATTTATTGTTTAATGTGTAAACATAAAGTATATAACGAGTGGTAATAATTTCTGAAGCCATAATGGGTTGATAATTTTCAAACCATTTACTGATTTCATGTTTTGCATTAATTTCATTTTCCTGAATTTTATTAGGCTCTTTATTTATTTCGCCACAGCCCATTAAACAAAAAATCACAAAATATAAGGATACTGATTTCATAGCTCAATTAACAAAATATGTTTTATAATAAAAAACAAAACGCATCTATTCTCTACACTCATAATTTCCACCTATACGATACTGATAACCAACTAACCATTCACTTTCTTGCTGAGCAGCTAAAATTCCATTTACCTTCTTATTGCTTATTGAAAAAGGTGTAACTACTTCCATAATATTTCCATTTTTATCACAAAAAAATTTTTTACCCTCATCATCTGTAACTGTTCTCCAGCCATTTTTCAACCATTCTGACAAAATTTTTTTATTTATATCAGAGTTATAATTTTTATCTAAAGTCAACACATAACTCACATAACGTGTTGTTATAATTTCTGAATTTAGATCAGGACTATACTCATCAAACCATTTACTCACTTCATTTTTCCCATCAATCTGTGCTTGTTGAATTTCAGTTGGTTGTTGTGTTAACTCACCACACCCCATAAAGTTAAACACAAAGCAATAGAATAAAAAATTTCTCATAATAATTACCTTAAATTTTAAGATCTGATTCTTATTTTTTATAAAAAATACTGATGCTTATTTTTCAACATTTTCTCTTCCAATTTCACATATCCCTGCAATAAAGCTTATAACTAATCCAAAAAATAGAGAACAACCAGCCAACCAATTTAAACTTTTCATTATATCTTGATCGTTTGATTTGAAAAAAATTAAAAACATTGCTGTTATCACACTTATGATAATAGTTCTTAAAAAGAAAGTTAGATAGGGTTTATTCTTAATTCTTAAAAAAGATGACAGCATAGTAATAAAAAATTCTAACATCATAATTTCCTATAATTTTACACTATTTCATACTTTTATCCTTCTGATTATTTTTCTTCTGCTCTTGCTCCTCATTTTATAACCTGCTATAGAATTAGCACCTAATTTAGTACCCCAAATAATTTGTTCTTGATAATTGCACATCCCTTTTTATCCGCACTCATATACAGGATTTTTACATTTTCACACCAAGTTCTTTTAACTTTTGTTGAGCTTCAATGTTTCCTTGCATTCCAGATTTCTTTAACCAGATTACAGCTTCATTTATATTTTTGTTTTTGTCTTTGTCTAGTAATATTAGTGCTAATTGAAGTTGAGCATTTTCATGATTTTGATTAGCAGCCAATCTATAATAATACTCTGACTTATTTAAATTTTTTTCTCCACCTATTCCTCTTAAATACATAATACCTAATCCATTTTGAGATGGTGCATCACCTTTTTTTGCTGCTTTTTCTAGCCACTCTTTAGCAGCTTTTTCATCTTTAGGAAATCCATCTATTCCATTTAAATAATTCATTGCGACATTATATTGTGCATCAATATTGCCTGCCTTGGCTAACTCTAATTCATAGCTTTTTTCATATGAAGCACTATTTGCACATCCACTAAAAATTAAAAATATACTTAAAATCATCAAAATTTTCATAATTACTTACTCTACAAACCATTGATATTGATATTAATTGGAGGTTGCTGTTTTAATGCCTCAGGAGGAAGCTCTTTAACTACAGGTCTATTTAACGGTGTTGGACTAAAGCCTGGAGCTGAAACTGTTCTTTTTTTGTCAAAACAACCTCCCGGACCACAAGCAGCTTTTTCTGAAACACCACAATAGCTCCACTTTTCTTTCACTCTTATTACTTTACCTAAAAATGTACCTATTGCGGCATTTGTTGTAGCATTACCATTATCTTTTTTAATTTCAGTTGCAGCAGATCCTAAAGCCTTACCTCCCCATGAAACCCCTTTTCCACCAGTTGATCCTTCAATAGCCGCCCCTCCCCATGCACCTTTTAAGTTATTAGGATAAATTGTGGAATTATTATCAAAAAAGGCAATTCCACCTGAAGTTCTACCTGCTGGTACCACACTTGTACCTCCCACTCCCATTGCCACAGCATCAATCTCCAAATTAACTTGATATTTGTCTATACATTGAGAGGTTAAATTATAATTACCATATATAGCAGGACCCACCGTCCACGTAGTTTCTTTGCCTGTAAATCCAACTAAACCTAAAGGATCAATCCACTTTTTAGGATCACTCACATATTTCGTACTATGTAATCCACCAAATAACCCAATCGGGTCTTTACTCACATACCTTGCACTATACGGCTCGTAATAACGATAACGATTATAGTGTAAACCTGTTTCTTTATCGTAATATTGCCCCTGAAAACGAATATTACTATGTCCAAATGGGTTGTCTTGTTCGATTGCCTTAATTTCTAAAGCTGTACCCCATGTGTCCTGTTTAATTTCCCAAATACACTCGCCTAACTCATTGCTTAAGGTTTGTGGTGTGCCCACTTGATCACAGTGATAAAACGCAACACGTTCCAATTCAGCTTTGTTCTTTTGGGTGTCTGTTTTCCACACTGGATCTTTATAAATCGAATAAGGGACATCTTGGAATTGACGATAATCAGGTGTTTCTATCAGTTGAATAAAACGGGTATAGCCTGTTTGTAATAACGGTACAAAGCTATCTGGTTCATAGACATAATGTTTGGTGTAGTTTTGTTTGTTGAGTTGATTGGAGTTGGTTTTGTATGACTCCCAGATCATCAAGTCACCATCCCAACCAAATAAGGTTAGACTATCCTCAGTGGTATTTTTCTTAAATAATCGACGACCAAATACATCA
>NZ_AMFQ01000005.1:0-376 GCF_000335555.1 Acinetobacter sp. WC-743
TGTTGGTTCAAACAGCAACATCAGTACAAAAGTAAATGCAGGTAAAGTAGAAGTTGCACTATCCAATACATTGGACTTAGGTACTACCGGTAGCATTACTACGGGTTCAACTGTAATTAACAATGCTGGTGTTACCGCAAACAAAGTCACAATAAACAATGCACCAACAGCAGGTACAGATGCGACTAACAAGACTTATGTAGACTCAAAAGCAGCAGCATCAAGAACAGAAGTCGCAGCTGGAAGCAATGTATCTGGTGTAGTAAAAACGACAGGCGCAAACGGTCAAGATATTTATACAGTAAATGCCAATGGTACGACTGCATCAGCAGGTTCTTCAGCAGTTACCGTAACACCAGGCACGAAAGATGCAAAT
>NZ_AMFQ01000006.1:0-76777 GCF_000335555.1 Acinetobacter sp. WC-743
CAGGATCAAGTTGACCGAGTTCTGCGATTTCAGAAACCTGTGCAATGGTGACATCCGCCGCCATCGCCATAATCGGTCCAAAGTTTCGTGCAGATTTACGATAGACCAGATTGCCCCAACGATCGCCTTGATGGGCTTTGATCAAAGCAAAATCAGCTTTGATTGGATACTCAAGCACATAGTCTTTTCCGTCGATATGGCGGGTTTCTTTTCCTTCGGCAAGCAATGTACCAAAACCTGTTGGTGTGAATACTGCCCCTAAACCCATTCCCGCTGCTTGAATGCGGCATGCCAAGTTTCCTTGAGGAACAAGTTCTAATTCAATCTTGCCTGCATGATAGAGTTCATCAAATACCCATGAATCAGACTGGCGCGGGAATGAACAGATGATCTTACGTACAGCCCCTGATTTGAGGAGTTTTGCCAAACCATAATCGCCATTGCCTGCATTGTTGTTGACAATGACCAAGTCTTTGACGCCAAGCTCAATCAATCCATCAATTAGCTCTGCGGGTTGTCCTGCTGTTCCAAAGCCACCAATCATAATGGTTGAACCATCCTTAATTTGTGACAAAACCTCTGTCAATGAGCCGGCACGCTTATCAATCATTGGACAGCCTCAACTTTTTGTTTATTTAAAATAAAATCAAAATCTAATGTATAAAAAGGTTCATGTTGCTCTATACCATTGGGAGCAATACCATTTTCGTGTTTAAGCCAATTTGCAATTAAAGAAGTACGCACCCCAAAAACAGCATCAGAATCTAAATAATCTCCTTCAGCTTTAAATACATGAGTAACTAAACGCTCATAACCTGGAGCAGAAATCATAAAGTGTAAATGAGCTGGCCTCCATGGATGTCGATTTAATGCTTCCAGCATTTTGCCTACAGGACCATCGTGGGGAATTGGATATGCTTCAGGAACAATAGTCTGAAAATAATATTTTCCATCTCGATCTGCATGAAAAACAGCTCTACCTTGATATACGTCTAAATGTTGTTTTTGTACATCATAGAAACCTTCGTCATCTGCTTGCCAAACTTCAATCTCAGCATGCGGTATGATTTCACCATCAATCCCTCGAATAGTGCCATTTACAAACCAAGATGTTCCATTTATTCCCTCACTCATATTTGCACCTAATGATAGATGAGGAGCATCTTTGACATGAAAAGGACCAAATACAGTGGCTTCTGTACAACCTATTGGCTTTTTATGGTTCTGGGCAATAACTAAGGTCGATAAGCCGAGTGTGTCTGATAAAAGAATAAATTCTTGACGTGTTGGACTACAAATTTGCCCAACATCTGTTAAAAACTTTACACCAATCTCCCATTCTTCCTCAGTGAGCTGAACTTCTCTCGCAAAGGAATGAAGATGCTGCACTAAGGAGTGCATGACGTCTTTTAATCGCTCATTTTCAGCCAAAGAATTTCTTTCAATAACAGCTTGCGTGATTGTTCTTTCATCTAGATTTTTCATAATTTTCCATAAAATCAATCTTACTCCTATGAAACTCATGCTAAGCTGTTAATTATTGAAATAAAATATTGGTTAGGAAAATCTTTATTTCATTTAGGAAATAATAGGAAAGGATCATATGGACAGATTAACAAGCATGGAGTTATTTGTTGCTGTTGCAGAACTGGGTACACTCAACAAGGCAGCTGAAAAGTTAGATATATCGAATGCTGCTGCCACTAGACATATTACTGCATTAGAAAATAGATTGAATGTCAGACTGATTGAACGCAGTACACGTCGATTATCTTTGACAACGATTGGAACTGAATACTATAAAAAATGTAAAGACTTACTCTCTGAAATTGATCAAGCTGAATCATCAATTACTTCCTCAGCAGTTGAACCTGAAGGGACCGTGACCATTACTTCATCTATTTCATTTGCGATTATGCATATCACCCCTTTAATTCCGAAATTTAATCAACTCTATCCCAAAATAAAAATTAATTTGATCGGTGCAAACCGTTACCATGACATTATAGATAGCAATATAGATATTGCGATTAGAACCCGTGAGTTTGAACCTGACTCTAATTTAACCATTAGAAAACTGGCGACAACACATCGTATTTTAGCTGCTTCTTATGACTACATAAAACGAAAAGGAAAGCCTAAAACCATTGAAGAACTTCAAAATCACGATATTTTACTGTATAGCCATGCGAATAATCCAAGGATGTTGAGTTTCAGCAAAGAACAGGAAACAAAAAACTTCGCTTTAAATCCAATTATGGAAACCAATGATGGTCAAATCGTCCGCTCTGCTGCATTAAATGGTGCTGGAATTTTGATCCAACCGCTCTACATTATTTATCAAGATATTGTTGAAGGCAGGCTGATTCCAATTCTCACAGATTGGCAACTCCCAGAACTTACCGTTAATATTGCATTTCAAAGTAGGCAATTTATGCCAATAAAGAATCGGCTTTTTATAGATTTTCTAATTGATGATTTTAAAAATAAAGAATATGAACGTTATTGGGGCTCGATTCAATAACGCTCCTCTTTTTAAAGTTCAAGTCGATTGTTCTATCTCAAAAGTATTACAACAAATAAAACAGCACATCAAAATTCTACTATGAATCATATTTTAAAACTGTTTCATAAAGCACTGTGTAAGATAAATAACTTGCTTGATTCAGTTTCTATTCTAAATTAGTTTCTGTTGTATTTGATCAAAAAATTAAGTCATAAATAGACAAGAAGATAGTACCTCTTTCTTGTCTATTATTATGCTTTAATTAAAAACACTCACTTAGAAACTATAGATCGCAACGAGATTAAGACGATTATCAAGACCTTGTTTATTTTGGAAAGTTTCTCTTTTACCATAAACATATTCCATTCCAAAAGTAACTGGTCGAGTTGGGTTATACATCATATTTACCCAGCTTTGCCAAAGATTTTTATTAATCCGTCCTTCATTGGTAAAATTCTGACGATATCTTTGATTATCACTAAACGACATATAGCCATAGCCCCACGTACCACGCAACTTTGGACTATATTTGTAAGTAACCCCAAGGGCTAATGAATTAAATTCATTCTTTTCAACGATATCATTTGTCACAGGATTAATTGCAATTCCCGGATTAGTCCATGCGACAAAACTACTGTCACCATTAACATGGTAATAATCCATTTTCAGCTCTGTTTCAGGGTTGATCTGATATTTAGTACCCAATCCAATCCCCCAAGAAAAAGTCTCATCTGATGCCGTCCTCTTTTCAGTCGCTAGCGTTCTAATACTTATCAAACCTTTTCCATGATCAAACTTCTGATTCAATCGTAACGTTAAAGCTGGTAACCTTGTATAAGTTTGCGCATCTTTAGAGTCCTCCAAGGCACTCACTAATGCAGTCTGACTTCCTAAAGACCATGTATGGCGAAGCTGCATAAATCGGCGAACAGATCCACCGACATATCCCAAACCATCGATCGTTTCAGGCATAAAATCTGGCATTGCAAAGTTAGACCATGTTTGACCAATCAACCACTGATCATAAGTTAAATAAGCATGCCTTATTCTAAATTGATCAGCATTTATTCCACCTAAAAAATCAAACTCTAACTTACCTGCAACATGATTACTTTCAGATTTGATGTCCATGCCTAAACGACTGGCAGCCAAAGTTGATTTAAAAATGTCTGAACTTAAGGCACTACCTTCCAAAGGAACAGTGTTAATCTGATTATATAGTCTCGGTGCATCTCCACCATCAGTTTGATAAGAAAAATCAGCTCTAACGGAACCATATAATTGAATATCAAAATCAGGTTTGTGTTTAACATTCAGATCATTTGATCGTATTTTTTCCGTAGTTCGGTTTTGAATTTGCTCAACAGAAGTTTCTAACTTTAAAATTTTCTGTTCAAGATGAGTTATATCACTAGCAAATGCTACATGCGTAGCGATTAGCAAACTTGAAAAGGCAATAGCTCTTCCGCCCAAGTTAATAGGATTCATACAATACTCCATTATTGTTAGATCAATTTGAATTAATTGTTTTTAGGTAAGTGACCGAATTTCCAAAAGATTAATACACCAATAAGTGCAATCGTAATTGGAACAGTAAAAGCAAAGAAAAGATTTGGAATGCTCCATTGTAAACGCATTAATTCTGCGCCAATAAGCGGTCCAAAAACAGAACCCAACCTTCCGATACCTAGAGCAAATCCTGCTCCAGTAGAACGAAATTCAGTTGGATAAAACACCGCACTTAATGCATTTAGTGCTACCTGTGCCCCTAAAATACAGAAACCCGCAGCGCCAATGACCATTAATACTAGTGAAAGATTTGTTGTGAGTTGACCAATAGAGCCTATAGCAATAATTGCCCCAACAAAGGTTACACTCAAAATTACCCCAAACCCTTTCCTATCAATGATCCAACCCAAAATCAGATTTCCAACCAATCCTCCTATCCAGAATACGGCGCCTGCCCAAACGGCTTGAGATTGATTATGACCAGCTTCAGTCATCAAAACAGGCAACCATGTTGCTAGAAAGAAATTCGCAAGCATATTCATAAAAATAATGACCCAAAGCATCACGGTACCAATGGCTAGATTATTTTTAAAAAGTTGAATGAGTGCCACACCATTTCTTTTCGTTTCATGGGTGATAAATTGCGTATCTTGACTGATAGCTTCTTTGTATCCAAGCTTAATCAGCCAGTCTACGATATATCCTTTTCTCTTACCCTTAACTGTTAAAAATAAAAGAGATTCAGGTAACTTGAAAAACATGAGAATAACGAGAGCTAGAGGGGCAATTGCACCAATCAAAAAAACACTTTGCCAACCAAATATAGGAATCACACTGGCTGAAATTATTCCTCCAATTACCCCTCCAAAAATGAAACCAGAAGAAATAATCATCATGGTTGTAATACGTATTTTTACTGGACTAAATTCGCCTGCTAAAGACACTGCATTTGGCACTATTGCCCCTAAACTTATGCCAGCTATGAATCGTACAATAATTAAATAGCGAATATTATCTGCCATTATTGTTGCAAACATACTGACTGAAAGCAGTAAAATTGCAGTAATAAGTATAGGTCTACGTCCAAATTTATCAGCTAAAGGTGCAAGAAAAATTGCACCTACAGCCATCCCTAATAAGCCTGCTCCAAACACAGTACCAAATGCTTCTTTCGCTATCCCCCATTCTTTAATCAATGCTGGAGCAACATATCCCATTGCTTGAACATCAAATCCATCAACAATCATACAAAGGGCACAAATCACCAAAGCCCATAAATGATGTCTACTGACTTTACTACGATCCAATACGTCTGATACGTTAATTATTTTCATTATAGCCTCCCTAGCAATTACAATAGGAGTTGTCATCGCTTAATATAGAGTTCGATTTCCACTCCACTCATTTTTAAAGCTCATCCTGATGCTTTAAAAATATAAGTATTTATAATCAATATCTTATTTCAGGTTAAATAGTTTTTTAGCATTTAGATAACCAATTTTTTTGCGATCATCAATTGAGATGGGTGCTTGATCAAACCAATTCGCGGCATGATCAATATTCTCAAATGGCCAATCGGTAGAAAATAAGATCTTATCTGAACCAATTTCTAACATTGCATCAATCAATGTTTGTGTTCTGAAATTACCTGAGGTTGTGATATAGAAGTTTTCATTAAAATATTCATGAATTTTTTTCTTTGCAGGATAGTTCGGTTCAACTTTCACCCAAGCATTTCGGTTATCAATACGCCACATCATATATGGCAAACCTTCGCCCATGTGCCCCAAAATAATTTTCAGTTTTGGATGTTCATCAAATAAACCCGACCCCATTAATCGCAATGCGTGTACAGCTGTTTCTTGTGCAAATGCCCATGTTGGTCCCATTAGCCATGAATGTCCTTGATAAATACGGCTGTCCTCTGGCAATGGATTACGGGGATGTAAATAGAACGGTATATCAAGCTCTTCAACTTTTGCCCAAAACATTCGATATTGAGGTAAATCGTAATATAATATTTCTTGGGTATTTTCACTTTGACTAAAACCGTTGACTAATACACCAACAAAACCCAACTCCTTAATACAACGTTCTAACTCAATTACTGCTGCTTCAGGATCTTGCATAGGTAAAGTTGCAAAACCTTTAAAACGTTCAGGTCGTTTCGCACACTCTTCAGCTAAATAATCATTCGCCCTTTTTGCAACCTTTATTGCTTCAGCATGATTTGGTATAGCTTGAACAGCTGGCGCATTGAGTGACAAGATCATTTGCTCGATCCCATGCTTGTCCATGAGTTCTAAACGCGTATCGTGAATATCCAATAATCGCGCTTTCAATTCGATCCAATAATTATCTGGAACAAAACCTGCTGAATCCATGACAGTTTCTGGAATTGCAAAGTGTTCTTCTAAAGCTATTTTACCGTTCATATAAACATTCCTTGTGTTTTTGGATGATAAAAATTAAAACTGCCCTTTGGGTTCTAGACCAAGCATTTGTTGACCAATCATTGTTCCAACAGCATCCCAATTCATACTTATATGACGTGCTACAGCATTGGTATCACGCCAAGCGCGCTGGACAGGGTTATCTAAGTTAAGACCCAGCCCGCCTGTAGAAGCATTTAATGCTTCCACAGCGCGTAATGCCAAAAGAACAGAAAACCCTTGACCACGTCGACTGATTAGACGGTCATCAATTGAAAGTATTTTTTTTGAGGCTGCTAAGCTTTCCGCTTTTATTACATCTCGAAGTAAAATTTCGCGTGCCGCATCTATACTTGAAACCGCTTCTGCAACACGCAATTGAATCGTTGGAAATTCTGCCATTTTATTATTATGACCAGCGACAGCGCCGCGGGTCACACGTGCTGAAACTGTGTCTAAATAGCTTTCTAATGCCCCCTGTGCAGCGCCTACACCAACGGATGCCAAACAAGACGGCACTCCCATTAATAAAGGTATTTTAAATACCCCCCCTGAATATTGTTGTGAACCAGGAGTTTGACCACTGACAGCATCTTTAAACTTTAAAATACGATGTTTGGGTATCTCTACATTTTTTAAGACTAAAGTTTTTGATCCAGTTCCTGCTAACCCAATAACATTCCATGTATCTTCAATCTCATATTGTGTTGCTGGAACCAACAAAAAGGCAGGCGTAAATCCTTCACCTTCGGGTACAAATGCAGCACATAACGACCATTGTGCATGATCACACCCGCTAGCAAACGACCATTTTCCATTCAATATATAGGTGTCACTTGTTTCTGTAGCATGAGTTACTGGTGCATATGAGCCGCAAATCAGAGCCTGAGAATTTTCAAGCCATACATCATCCTGAGCTTGTTTGGGAAACATTGCTAAAAGCCATTGGTGTGCGGAAAGTAAACCCGCAACCCATGCCGTAGAGGCACAACTGGCTGCAAGCTCAATATTGGCATCAACCAATTCAAAAAAACTAAGTTCATCTCCTCCATATCGCTTAGGTTTCACAGCATCAAAATAGCCAATTTCAAATAATAATTGCATATTCTCAGATGGAACTTTACGTTGATTTTCAGTGTGTAAAGCACTTTCTTTAAATGTATTTTTGAGTTTTTTCACCTTTTCTTTTAGGCTAATGTTTTTAAGATCAAGCTTTGTATTCATAGATTCATCCTTGGTGTAATTATTCAATTGATCTTTGGACTAGTAATGCAGTACTGAGTATTTTCGTATAGCAAAGGAATATGATCTTCCTTAACATCAGCTTCAATTACTCTGCCAATAAATAAAGTATGTGTGCCGTAAGGAATTGCGGCTACGCGTTTACAGACTACTTTTGCCAAAGCATTTTCAAGTGCTAATACACCACTCGAATGGCGTTCCCAACAGCCAATTTTGAAGCGTTCTTTGGGGATGACTTGTCCTGAAAAAGCATTTGAAATTTCCTGTTGTTCGGCGCTCAACACATTGACTGAGAATGTAGGTTGATTCAGCAAAATTTCATGTAAAAAGGTCTTATTATTTATACAAACCACCAAAGATGGAGGCTCCATTGAAACAGACATTACCGCTGTTGCTGTCATTCCATGATCCACACCATCTTTATTGCTCACGATGATATTCACTGCTGACGGAAATCTACGCATAACTGCGCGAAAATGTGTGCCAATATCATCCATAATTAGCTCATTCATTGAATTTTCCTTTTTCAACCTCTATTGCAATTAAAATATTTGCATAAACAAATGTTGTCAATGCAATATAAATTACAATATTGAAATTCAGAATTCCAAAAATAATAAAATTATATAAAATAAAGACTTAAAACTTATAAATCATTATAATATTTGGACATACAAATGTTTTATTTAAAACATTTGTATGGTGTATGATAGAAATAAAGAAAAGAATTGAATGAAATTTATGAACTATAGATTTACCACTTCATTACCCTACTTGCTAAATCGTGTCGGTGTTCGTATGGGAGAAATTTTTTCAGAAAGACTGCTTGAATATAAGGTGACTTTACCGATGTATCGGGTCATGGCAGTTTTAAGACAAGAAGGCAAACAAAGTCTTGGCGATTTAAGTAATATGGTGACTGTAGAACTTTCCACCCTATCTAGATTGATCAAATCAATGAAAAATAGAGGTTTAGTTTCTAGTATCCGATTAGAAGAAAACGCTCGTATGGTACATATTGATCTAACAGAACAAGGTCACTTGCTGATTGAGAAACTTATGCCTGTTGCTGCTGAATTTGAATCTGTAGGTACAGCATCTTTTAATGATGACCAGATTGAATGGCTTAAAAATGCACTCATTCAAATGGGGGAAAATTTTGAAGAATTGCATTTTAAATAGCCAACATCAAAGTATAGCTCCCCCCTTTTGATCTAGATGCTGAATCATTTTATTCTCAATAAAATTAAAATGAGAGCATGGCTCTCATTTTATATATGGAAATTTACCGCAAGCAATGCCAATAGCGCTGGGATTGCTTGTATATAAATAATTTTTTTACTGGCAGTCAGTCCACCATAAATACCTGCTACCAATACACAAGCGAGAAAGAAATTCGCCAACGCAGTTGCATAGATTTCAGGTGCACATAAAGACCAAAATAAACCAGCAGCAAGAAAACCATTATACAGACCTTGATTTTGCGCCATCACTTTGGTCAGTTGTGCTTTCTCTAAAGTGTTGCCAAATGCTTTTAACCCATAAGCTTTATCCCATAAAAACATTTCTAACACCAGAATATACACATGCAACAGTGCAATTAAACCGATTAAAATTTGCCCAACCATGTTTTTTCCTTATTTTTAAATATGGTAATAGATCAGCACTACTGCCGATCTATGTCAGATACGATTATGGCTTTAACAGTACTTTACCTTGACGCGCGCCTTGAGTAGCTTTCGCCGCAGCTTGTTTAATTTGATCAAAACTAAATATGCCTTCAACTGGGAGTACCAATTTTTTCTGAGCGGCAAGCGTCAATAGTTCAACAATCAAAGCTTTTTTACGTTCTTTAGACAACTGCTTATTCACTACACTTGCCCAAAAACCTTTCACTACGGCTTGTTTAAAAATCAAATCACCCGAAGAGATCTGCATCAGCTCCCCAGTCATACTTCCGAAAGAAACCAAGACACTATTTTCACTGAGTAGAGCCAACATTTCACCACTGGCTTTACCACCAATTGAATCTACCCCAGCCATCAAAGGCTGATCTGCATGGATTGCTTTGACTTGTTGTTTCCAATCTGCCTGATCTGTAGCAACAACGTTTTCAATACCTAAGGCATTCATTTCTGCAATAGCTTCACTACGGCGAACCAAGTGAATGACTTTTTGACCACGAGCCTGTGCAATCATGGCTACTGTTTTGCCCACAGCACCATTGGCAGTATTTTGAATCAACCAATGATCTTTGTGAAGATCTATAAAATCTAGCAGCATCAATGCGCTGATTGGCATACCAATCAATTGAGCCGCTGTTTCATCGTCAATTGTATCTACTAATGGAACCACACCATGTGCGGGTGCAATAAAATACTCTGCCCAACTGCCATGTACAGCTGCAACAGCAACACGTTGTCCCAGCGATACTTGCTCTACACCCTCACCCAAAGCATCAATGACGCCGACACCTTCACTTCCTCCAATTGCTGGAAGTGTAGGCTTGTAGCCATAATTACCTCTTACCGTCCATACATCATGATTATGGATGGGTGATAAAATCATTTTAATACGAACTTCGCCTGCTTTCGGTTCAGGTTTAGGCATTTCCGCTGACTCTAATACATCAACTGGTTCGCCAAAATTACGGTGGATAATACTTTGCATTTGTTCAATCCTTTAATGGTTTTAGTAATTGCTGTGTTGTTTCCAATGCAAGATAAAGCGGTTGTTTATCTTGTGCGAGTCTTGCCAATAAGGCTGCACCTAACCAAAGCTGATACATGGTTTGTGCCATTTTTTCAGGTTCAATATGTATTGGAATTGAACCATCTTGTTGCCCTTCACGAAGTAAATTCGTAATACGTTGTGTCAGCTTGCTTACGCCAAAATCTAAAATTTGACGCATATCCTCAGACAAATCTGAGACCTCCGCTGCAAGTTTTACAATTAAACAGTTTTCAGCCCAACCACCATCATCATGGCTTGGGTCATCAATCCATGCTTGCCAAAGTGCCACTAAACGCGCATATGCATCGCCCTGTTCCATCTGCATAAGCTCATCTATTTTGACTTTATAATCAGCGAGATATTGCTTTAAAAGCTCGCATCCAAATGCCTCTTTGGAGGCAAAATAATGATAGAACGATCCTTTCGGAACATCACAAGTCTTTAAAATTTCCTGCAAGCCCACTCCAACAAAACCCTTATGTAACACTAATTTATAACTGGTGTTGAGGATATGTTGTCGAGTTGCTTCACTTTTATCTGATCTTTTCATGACTACACTATAACCAGTAATAGACCAGTCGTCTAGTGGATTTATTTGTGGTGTAGTATTGCTATTTTTAATCGGTACAAATAGTTAATTCGCAACGAATTACATGATATTTATTTAATTTTTAGTTTTAAACTGACAAATTCTCTTTCCTCCTCTGCTGGTCAGTATTACTTCTATACATTTTAGACTGTTTTTTAAACATTAAATTTATTACACAATGACAGCATTTTTTATACACTTTATTCATGATTAGCCAACACATAAACTCAACAAAAAACCTAAAATTATAATCAATTGATATTTATTAATTTTCTAAGCATCCGGTGATCTGGATGTGTTTATGAACGATGTTTTAATCGTACCTCTCCATATTTTATCTTTTGATTATGTTTTTTAGTGAAAACTGTAAAACAGAGTCATAAATCAGGATTAAGCATATATGTATAAAAGAAAAATCAAACCCCTTGAAATCGATGATGTCGAAATTATTGATTAT
Source organism: Acinetobacter sp. WC-743 (assembly GCF_000335555.1). Taxonomy (NCBI): domain Bacteria; kingdom Pseudomonadati; phylum Pseudomonadota; class Gammaproteobacteria; order Moraxellales; family Moraxellaceae; genus Acinetobacter; species Acinetobacter sp. WC-743. The sequence goes on from NZ_AMFQ01000006.1 coordinate 11,469, forward strand.
GATAAGACAAAAAAAGCCATTAAAGCAGCAGCTTTAGGAAATGCGATTGAATGGTTTGATTTTGGTGTTTATGGATATGTGGCTTATGTATTAGGTAAGGTTTTTTTTCCTAATTCCTCACCCAGCATACAAATGATCGCTGCTTTAGCGACCTTTTCAATTCCCTTTATATTTCGCCCTTTGGGTGGATTGTTCTTTGGTTTATTAGGGGATAAATATGGTCGTCAAAAAATTCTGGCAATTACCATTATTATCATGTCGGTCAGTACTTTTGGTATTGGATTAATTCCATCATATGAGAGTATTGGAATTTGGGCACCGATCTTATTACTGATAGTAAAAATTGCACAAGGCTTTTCAGTTGGTGGAGAATATGCGGGTGCAGCAATCTTTGTTGCCGAATATTCACCAGACCGAAAACGTGGCTTTATGGGTAGTTGGCTTGATTTTGGGTCTATTTTAGGTTTTGTCGTTGGGGCTGGTGTAGTCTCAATGATCAGTTTTGCCGTAGGTGAAGCAGCCTTTGTCGATTGGGGCTGGCGAATTCCCTTCTACTTAGCACTTCCTTTAGGATTGATTGGCTTATATCTACGTCACTCCTTAGATGAAACACCGACCTTTCAAGCACATTCCGAAGCGCAATCACAGCTCAAGAAACCACAAAAAGTCGGTTTTAAACAAATTTTACGAGATCACCAACGTAGTTTATTGGTCTGTGTGGGATTAGTGCTGTGTACCAACGTCACTTACTACATGCTTTTGACCTATTTACCCAGTTATTTTTCACACAACTTAGGCTATTCAGAAAATCATGGTGTTCTGATTATTATCGCAGTCATGGTTGGGATGCTGTTTGTACAACCTTTTGTTGGTATGCTCAGTGATAAAATAGGTCGTCGCCCCTTTGTTTTCGCAGGCAGTATTGCACTGATTGTCTTGTCATACCCTGCCTTCTTATTGCTTGCAACCAACAACGTTTATTTGATCTTCTTGGGTTTATTGATGTTGGCACTTTCATTAAATATGCTGATTGGTATCATGGCTTCAACCCTGCCTGCACTTTTCCCGACAGAGATTCGTTATAGCGCACTTGCAATTGCTTTTAATATTTCGGTGGTCATTGCCGGTTTAACGCCAACGATTACGGCGACCTTGGTGGAAACTACACAGAATATTATGATCCCAGCTTATTATCTTGTGGTTTGCGGTTGTTTTGGTGTGATTACTGCAATTTATCTTAAAGAAACTGCAAACTTACCACTAAAAGGTGCAAAACCAATGGCAGTGGATATGGAAGAGGCTGAAGAACTGTTAGAACAGTATCATGACAATATCGAGCAAAAAATCGAAAAAATTGATGAAAAAATCGAGGAGTTACAAGAAAAGCGTGATCATCTTGCAAAACAACATCCTGATATAGATTAAAAAGGCACTGAATAATTGTTGTCGATACTATGAAACTAGCAAATAAATAATTTATTTAAAATGGTGCTTGCTGTCCTTCCCCATTATAGAGAGTGAGCACTAAATTTATGCCAATAATGCAACCATGCTTATCTGGATTGATCATGTCGTTGCAATTGAATTTGCAATTATCGCAGTAGCCAACAATTATTGGTTAAAAGACAGTTTTTGGAGTAATTCAAATAAAATCATGATTTTAGCTTAAATAAAAAAGTTATTCAGATTTTGAAAAGCCGAGTTTAAAATATGCAGAGAAGGTTAAAATAAAGGGTAATTATATTAAGCTTGTTTTTAAGGTACGCCTATAAAACAAGCTTAAATATATTCAAATAATCGCTATAATTATTCGTTATTTCTATTTTTTTCCATATCAAACTCCTTACGCCATTGTATTGGACTGATGCCATACCAAGATTTAAAAGCTCGGTTAAAAGAACTTTGTTCGTTATAAGCGAGTAATGCTGAAATCTCATTAATATTTAATGACTTATTCTCAAGATATTGAAGTGCAAGACCTTTTCGAACCTGATTAAGACGCTGCTTAAATGTATAGCCCTGTTTCTGAAGTTTGTACTGAAAAATTCGAGTTGTTAAACCGACCTTTTTTGCAACATATTCAATACTGATGTTGCCTTGGTGAATTGCTTTGATGATATTTTTTTGTACCAGTTCATCAAATGAATTGTATTCAGGAAGCTCGGTTAATAAAATATCTGCTTGCCGATTTAAAATTTTTTTTAAGATTGGATCAGCCCTGTTGATCGGTAAATTTAAATTACTTTTTGCAAAAAACATGCGTGTTTGGTCTTTGGAAAACTCAACATTGCACTCAAAATACTTCTCATAAGTGCGTGGATTTTTAGGTCGATCAAATACAAAATCTATCTTATTTAATTTTACTTTGTTGGGTGCAACAATGATGTTTACAATATTAAAGAATATAGCAATCATAGTTTCATCTGCCAGCTTCCCTGCTTTAAAGTTTGAATCAAACTCCCACGATACAACGATGTTATCATCATCAACTGAAACACCCATTTGCATAAAATCATAACAAAGCCTTTGATATTTAATAAAAATAGGCAGAGCATCAAGTAAGCTTTCACAAGATAAGCCAATATATCCCAAAATACCTAAATGCGCAGGTTGGACATATTTTGCGATCTCTAAACCTAAAGCAGGTTTCGAGTAATGCTGTTCTATTTGATTGAGCATAGACAGCCATTCAGTAAATGGGATTCTTTTATCAACGTTATTTATATTTGATTTTTTAGTAACCTTTAAATTTTTTTTTAAAACAAAAAGTTCTAATAAATCAATTAAACCGCTTGTCACAGACTTTAAACTATAAATACGCTTCATCTTTAATTCCCCTATACATCTAAAAAAGATTAATCGTTAAATATCAGATTTTATTAGGGTACATAGAACTATACAAAAGTTCTGTTCAGTATTGTCATCTAAATGGTGAAAGACGCTTCTCGAAATGAAGTGCATTGCCCATATCATCTAAAAAATCAAACTTCAATGAATATGAAACATCCTTTTTAAGATGAGCATTCATTCCATATCTTCTTGTGGTGTATGGATAGCACATCATGTCCATCTCAGATTGAATTGGGATGATTTGAGTAGGACTTTCAATGGTTAAATTAATCATCGAGGCATGATAAGGTGTTGAATTCTTACACTCGATAAAATTTTTTCCATCCTCTTCAACAATTTTAAAATACATTTTTTTTACAATAGCTTCAGGTTGCATTCTAGCAATCTGTTTAGGACGGTAAAATAATTTAAGCTGAGTATTCATTGCCAAATTCATATAGGCTGCTTGATCATTATTTCGTTTGACCATAGGAATTTCATAGAGATTGAGCCAAAAAACAGACTCTCTATCGAGTGGTAGAGTCTTGCCATTATATAAAATTCTAAGTCCATATATGTCTTTTGATGCGAGTTTGACAAAAGGCGGTAATATGAGAAATGGCATATTATTAATATCTGGGTTGCCTTCTCCTTGATCAACCCAAGTCTGTAAAATAACTGGATAATCATTCGTATTTGCCAGCATTAAACTTTGTTCATGTTCACCATCGTTAAAAACAACACGTGTTTTAGCAGCCAGTACCCCAGCTTGACTGAGCAATGGATAAAATAAACAGATAAATAACAGTGAAATTTGTTTTATCTTCATTACTGTACCTTAACCAATACATATGCTGTGGAATTCACTTTTCCAGCTTTAATCGGTTCAGTGCCAGGTAATTTTTTTAAAATTGCCGTAAAATTATGCAAATAATGTGTATATCCAGACTCCGTTGAACCCGCTGCTTGCGCACCACTCAGTGCTGGATACCAACCCGCTACTGTTCCCCCCCCAGATAAACCAGGTTGTCCAACAAAATTCATATCCGTCCCTGTATTTGCATTCTTCAAGAAAATCCCTACACCTTTTGCAGACTGTGCATCAGCATAATTATCTGAAAGTAAAGCAGCCACACCATTCTGAGCGTTCACTAACCCCAATTGTTGGGCTGCTACAAATGCACCATATGAAGTCTGTATCCCAATAGCAGTCTGATTATTTCCTGTACCAGAATTAACTTGATTGGAACATTCAATCGCTACATTAAAATTCTCTTGTACAGATTGATTTGCATCAAGACCAGCAGTGCTGATAGTATTAAAAAATACAATCGGGGTCGCATTACGAGCAACACAGGTTGGTTGGTTAGTTAATGTATTACCGACACGCATACCATAACCAAATCCGTTATCAGCGCCCCAAAATCTATAATTTGTATTTGAGTCTTCCCCTACATTATCACTCACCAATCCAGGACCTTTTAACTGGATATAAGCATTCGGTTGTATACATGGACTATAATTACCCGTATCGATCTGGGCACACCAACTAGAAGTCTGCATGAGTGAACTCACACGATAAAGCTCTGCTGTAAGTGGCGGAATATCCATCAAACGGATGTGTATTTTATTTCCAACTTCAGCATAACTGTTTACTGGAACTGCTTGATATCTTCTATTTATCTCAATACCTTGCATGATCAGCTTTAAGCCCACATATTTAAAATAAGTCGCAAAAACATTTGGAAGACCATTGATTGTGCCTATTTCGTCTCTCCCACCTGCTCCGTCATCACCATTGGTTGCGACTAAGAAATAAATATTGCTTAAATCAGTCTTATCACAAATCCAAAGCACACTACTTGCTGTCGCGCCTCCAAAATTATAATTTGTTGATGGAACAACTACACGATCAATCAGACTTCCAACAGGTTGCAGATATGTAGAAGTTAAGTTTACTTTACCAAATGTAATACCTGCCGTACGATTGTCTTCTGTTTGGCTGACTCCGGTTGTTTGACATGTAGCATGAGCAGTTAAAGCAAACAAACTTCCAAATATTATAAAGAGTATGTGTATATAGAGACGAATCATCTGAATGCTCCTGATTTGCAAGTTTGCTCTAAACGAATAATGCTTTGTTTAACCGTTTCATCATTCATTTGATAATGAACCTCACATTTTTGATCGTCTTCATTCCCCCATTTGACAGTAAGCATCCCTTCCTTTAGTGATGTACGTACATACATTTGACCACTTTGCCCTACCATACCAATAACATCACCCTGTTGATCAATGACATCCGCACCTAAAGGAACAAATTCGTCAGAAGCTAACTTTGCTTGAATCAATAATGGATAACCTATTCGCGTTTTGAATTTAACTTTTACGGCTGCACCAGCATATGGAACAATTCGTTGATCATTTGTTTCAATCTCGACGCGATCAGAAATTCCTTTCGGCTCTAATGAAATATTGTTATAGCGATAAGGTGTCATTGCTGGAACCAGCGCGTATCCTTGACGATTAATTCGTGCCCCCTGCCCATTAAAAAGTTTTGCACCTTCAGCACCTTTAGCTTCAACTAAAGCAAAAGTTTCGCCTAAATATGGACCCAATGTTACACCACCTGAATGTACAGCCAATGCACCTTGAACATTGCTTGAAACTTGCCAAAAATTATCACTGACAGCAGCATTCAAGCCTAAAGTATTGCTATTGAAACGTTTATTTAGAGTTGTATTCCATGTCGTCGCTTGCATATTTCGATCATGACTTAAACCAAGTGCATAATTGAGTGACTGATCTTGAGCCAAAGAACCTGATAAGGTGGCTTGGTATGACTCTTTAACGTTATTGGCATGTGAATAAGCTAAATCTAAATTTGGTGAGTTTGCCTTATTATTTCTTCCCAAAGGAAAACTGACTGATAAACTCATAGATGTATCTATATCATTTTTGTGATCAGATGCTTTTAGATCAAACTCATTCAATCTATTGGTTATAATATTTGCATAACCATAACGTTGTCGTATTACAGAAAGATTGAGATTTAACCCATTTTGAAATGCTTTTCCATAACCAATTTGAGCTTGTACATCATTGTCACGACCATCACGATAGTTTTGGACAGATCCTGATAAAAATAATATGCCGTAATCACCAAAACTTTGGTTCAGTGTTAATTCAAAACGAGAGCGTTGCTGATATGTTGACGACGTCCAGTTATGACCATATTTATAAGAATCGCGGATACCAATCACATCACCCAAATCTCGATAACCCACAGTTGAATAGCGATAGCCTGCTAAAGATACTGTCGTATTGGTCGGCTGAAATGTTTTACTATAGGTAAGATTAGTCATCCATCCTGTTAGTAGACTATCACTTGGCAAACTTGCTCTAGAATAAGTGAGGTTTGCACCAAAAGCACCGATACTTGTGGCGTAGGTTCCCCCTAAAAGTCCTGCTTGATAACCATCAGCTAATCGTATCCCTGAATTTAAAGTGATGCCATTACTCATTCCTCGTTGATAAGTCAAATTAGAGAAAAAAGTATCGTCGCCAATATCACGAGTTTTACCGAGATCCAAGTTATAACGAGAAGCGCCTAAGCGCAGAGATTCAGGTACAGCTGAAAATGGGACACTAAACTGAGAGATGGATCCATCAGCTTCTCTCACTTTAACAATCAAATCACCATTAAAATTTGTAGGATATAAATCAGAAATCTTAAATGGACCAGGTGCAACAGTTGTTTGATAAATTTCCTTACCATTTTGCAATATAGAAATATTCGCATTTGTTTTAGCGATACCATGAATCGTCGGTGCATAGCCTCGCATAGACTCTGGTAACATTCTTTCATCAGAACTTAAACTTAATCCATTAAAACTCAAACCAGAAAAAAATTTACCTGAACTGTAGGTTTGCCCTAAAGTCAGTACACCTTGAATAGGTTCTATAGGACGAGATATATAGCTTCGTATATTGGTCCATTTTGTCCCTAATTCCGAAGCATAATTAATATTTGACTGTTGACGATATTGCCATTTCCCAATATTTATCCCGCCATTTAATGAGACATATGCCGCTGATTGAGCTTGAGAATGGTCTTGTAGTTGATAGGAAGTATGATAGTAATTACCCAAATAATTGATGAAGCCTATGCTTTCACCTGCATTCCATTGAGATGCACTCACATAACCACGAGGGACATTAAGCATTTCACTTTGAGGGATACTGATGTCTAAACGTAATTTTTTAAAATTAAAATTGACTGTGCTAGATTGAATATAATTGGATAAAAGAAAACACTGATCGTGCTGTTTTTTCAGATCTGTTAGGATTTGCGCTGAAATTCCCAATTTTTCAATAGATTCTAAATTAAAACACGGTGTAATTTGCTTTTGTAGATCTTCTACAAATTCCAAGTTCATACGTTCGATGTTTTGACCGTTAACAAATACATCAACTTTATAAAAGCCTGACAAAATATCTTCTTTTTGACTGAGTCGTTCTAATAGCTGAATTTGATGCGATGATTGACCACGAAATAATGCTTGATCAAATATATATTCACCATGATCGTCATTCAGCTGATTGCTTGCATAAGCCAAGTGACAGCCACCCGTTAAACTATATAAAAAAAATGTAGACAAAAATCTTCTATAGCCAAAATATTCAGCAAACATATAACTATACTCGCTTCTTATTTATTGAGAGTAATCTCGTGGACGACTAAAGCACCATAATCATTAACTAGCGTAAGCTTAATTTTAAAATCTTTTAACATATTAATATTATTATTAATTTCCCAAGCCACTTGAGCATGTGGGGCGATCAATTCATTTTTATTGACGACGAATTCACCATCTTCAGAAATAAGACTTAATTCTTTGATATTTGCATAATAGGCTGCTGGATTTTGAATGACTAATTGGTTAGATTTCTCATTATTTTTTAGACTGAATTGAAGCTCTTTATAAACATCCGTTACCGAGCCCTTTAGGTTTTTGGGACGATAGAAGACCTTGACACGATTCTTAAAAACAATCATTAAACGACTCGCATCAGCATCTTGCTTTTTAACCGCTGGAAATTCTGAAAAATTCATATAAAACAAAGATTCAGTATTTTGAGAAATCTTCTGTTCACCGGTAAAAAGTAAGCGAACTGTTTGACCTGTATTTGAATTAATACGAAATATTTGTGGGCTGATAATAAAAGGAGCTTGGCTATTTTCAAGCGTCGAATTTTCATCTCCGTCATCTAACCAAATCTGAACAAGGTTGGGATAATGGTCTTTGTTCTGTAAATAGATCGTTTTTTCATTTTGACCGTCGGCAAAAATTACACGTGTTCCAGTCAGTACAACACCAGAAAATGTTGAGGTCACAACTGTTAGACCAAATATTAAGATGAAGCTTTTTATAATATTAACGATCCACCCACTCATTTCCACTACTCCAACCCAAATCATTTGCAACTAGATCCACTGCTTATGCAGCGGATCAAATAAAGTCTTATTGATAACTCAAGGTATATTCAACAACTGATGTCACTGTACCTTGCGTTGCACCACCTGTTTCAGAAATATAACGTGCGCCAAAATCGTAACTTCCACTGGTTGCACCACTAAGCACTTTCAAACCTTCAACAGCTGTTGGTCCATTGAGTACAATCGCTGTTGTTCCAGCTGCTTCTTTAGTCAACTGAATCGCAACATTTGTTGCAGCATTGACAGTTGCAACATTGCCTAAGTTTCCATTTGAAGTAACTGAATGACCTAAAAATTTTGTTTTAATATCGAGTTCTTGAGATGGTGCTGTACATCCAGTGACATTAATCGTAAAAGGAGTTAAACCTGCTTTTGCCCCAGACGCAGTTAAAGTATTTGCAGAAACCGTAGGAAGTAATACAACCCCATTGGTGCCACCATTGATTGAAGCTTGACATGTTTGATCTGTTACTTCGCCTTGAAAGGTTACTGTTGGCGCTGCATAGGTCACACCTACTGTCAAAAACCCTACAGTTGTAATTGCAAAAAAACGATTGAAGAAATTCATAAACTCACCTTTAAAAAAAAACTTAAACAAACAAAATGAAACTATTGAAATAGTAATATTTACATGGTGAATGATTCTTTACATTTCACACAAATAACTTATACATTTAAAACAATTTATCAGCAAAAAAACAAATAACTGAGTCTTATTTTTATAAAAAAACATTAATTTCATATAATTATTTTTACCACACATTTACTCAATAAAAAGTGATAAATTTAACAAAAAAATCAAATAAGATAACCAATCACATTTTTTGAGTTTTAATAATGATTTACAGAACTAAAATATTTTTTTAAAAATTAAATCAGTGATAATTTATTTTAATTATACTTTTTATTCTTAATTCTTAACATATACCGCAAGCTCCATGAAAACTGATTGACATTTCAATAACAAAAGGGTTGCTAAAAAAATATCATTCAATTTAAAATAAAAAATTCTATTACCTTAAATAAAGGATAATCACCCAAATGAAATTTACCAAAATAATCACTATAATCGCTATATTTTTTGGATTATTAAGCAATATAAATGCTGAAAAATATCAAACTTGCGAATCAAAAAAACTAGAAATTGAAAACAAGCTAAAACTTGCGATTCAACACAATAATACTTATGAAATAAATGGACTTAAAAAGGCATTAAAAGAAAACAACCGTTATTGTAACAATACAACATTAAAGCAAGATAGAGATAAAAAAATTCAAGAAAAACAACATAAATTACAAAAACTTAAAGTTGAATTAGAAAAAGAGAAAAAATTAGGAAATATTGATAAAATTAATAAAAAAGAGAGGAAAATTCTAGAGATTGAAAATGAATTAAAAAAATTAAACTAAATATATCATTATTCAAAAATATCTAATTCAAATTTAAAAAATGAATTAGATATTAAATTATTAGATATTTTCTTTATCCAAACTTTCTTTTAAAACTAGATACAAATAATCATAATCCTTACTTTTAGCTTCAGATAAAACTCTCTTAATTCTATCATTAGTCCAACCCTTATACTTTACTCGTGTTAAAAATATTGAAATCAGCACAAAACTATGCTCTCCTTTCCTTAAATAAGTACGATTATATTTTGATTTACGAGTAGTATGATATTTCGACAAAACAATATTTTCTTAAAACAATTGGCACTTAATAATAAAAACATAAATGTATATTTTCTTTTCTTCTTAAACATTTTTTTTAGCATCTTAAGCAAAACCATATATGAAAATCGCAATCCTCCTCAACACTTACTTCTCTTTTGTGTCTACTTAAACATTGATTTCTGCGCTCTAAAGCTTAAATATAGTCAATCTGTTGAAAAATTCATACAGTAGAATATCATTTCTGTTGATCAGTAAAATTAAAGCGATCAATATATTGTTTGATGATATAAAGCTTGCACTGCCACGCTTTAGCTCTAAAGTTTAAATTGTTTTGCGTAGGCGATACTTTACTTTTCAGAGGATTCAAACGTACAAAATAAATGAATCATCCAAATCACTTGTATGAATAATCAGGCGGTTTGACTATATGTCCTGTCCTAAAATAAATTTAAAAAAAGCACATCATTTAGATGTGCTTTTAAGTGCAAACAATTTTAATCTCAAATCGTTGTATCTTGAGATTTAGCCCTGACGAGTCATGCTTTTTAAAACATTATCTTTATCAATAAAATGGTGTTTAAGCGCTGCAAGAATATGTCCGACCAGTAATAACCCGGCTGCCCATGAAATATAAATATGCAGTGGTTTTACAATCGCAGTTAAATCAGGATTGTCTTGAACCAGTCTTGGAATCTCAAACAGATATAATACAGGAACAGGATGACCAGCACTCCAGCTAAATAAACAGCCTGTGATCGGTAAAGCCAAAAGCATGAAATAAAGACCGAGATGTCCCAAGTGAGCCAAAGTTTTCATCAAGGGAGACATGGTTGCTGGGAGTTCTGGCACTGGGTGTGTATAACGCCAAAAAATTCGAATAATCACCAAAAAGATAATCACTGATGCGATATTTTTGTGCAAGGTGATAACATCGCCTTTGAATGGACCATCGACATCATAGCTTAAAAAATTACCACTATAAAAACCAATGACCCATGCGGTGATAAAAATGACTGCCATGACCCAATGTAACCACTGTGCCGTCCTTGTATAGTATTGTGATTTTTGTTGCATGTTACATATTCCAATTTAATTTGATGCTTATGATATGAGTTTTTATCATGGAAATCAGTCTCAAAAAATCAACGGATTGTTTTAAATTTGCAACGCTTAATGCAGAAAATGAGAAATAATTATCCATTTAATGGCAGAGCATAAGATTATTAGAATTTTTAGTTTAATCTCACTATAAGTTTAGGCAAAATATATTCTTTATTCGATAAACTGGAAAAATTGTGAAAAAAACTGCTGCCTTTATTGCACCTTTGATCTTGGCTTTGACTGCTTGTGCAACAACGGATTCAATGGATCCTACTGCAGCAGGGACAACGACACAGCAATTAGGTGCTGTAGCGATGAAAATTGCGATTAATGCAAAATGCACGACAGAATTAGAAAACTTACCTGCATGGAAAGTGGCAACACGAGTGATGACTACTGAACAAAAAAGCAATGTTCAAAGCCAAATTTGTGGTTGTGTGAGTGAGAAAGCACCACAAAGTGTCTCTGCTGTAGACTTAGCAACAGCGGCACTAGATCCTCAGGCGCGTGCAACGATTGTTTCCAATGCAGTAACAAAAACAATTAATGCCTGTGTTGCTGAAGCAATGAAATAATTGCCTAGAATTGTTTAAGGCTTTAATAATTTAGCTATGGATTTGATAGGAAAGACGATGTTAGTTGCTGGAGTTGATGAAGCGGGCAGAGGTCCATTGGTTGGATCTGTTGTTGCTGCAGCTGTTATTTTAGATCCCAATAATCCGATAGAAGGATTAAATGATTCAAAAAAACTGACTGAAAAGAAACGTGAAAAGTTGTTTATTGAGATTAAAGAAAAAGCACTTGCTTGGGCGATAGCTGAAGCAACACATCAAGAAATTGATGAGTTCAACATTTTACAAGCTTCATTGTTGGCAATGCGACGTGCTGTAGAAGCATTAAAGCTTGTTCCTGAGCATGTATTGGTTGATGGGAACAAAGTTCCGAAAGGCTTAAACATGAGCTGTGACGCTGTGGTAGGAGGTGATGCGTTACATGCTGAAATCAGTGCTGCCAGTATTTTGGCAAAAGTGACCCGTGATCATGAAATGGTAGATTTAGACAAGCAATATCCACAATTTGGTTTTGCAAAGCATAAAGGCTATCCAACAAAGGCACATTTTGATGCTATTGCAGAACACGGGGTTATTGATCAACACCGACGTAGTTATTCACCCGTAAAAAAAGCTTTAGGTCTTGAATAAGCACAAAGTTTTTTACCAGTGGTTCAAATAAATTTAAAGCGGCTATATAAGCCGCTTTATATTTCAAAACATTTATAATCTTAACGATTATATGTGTTTTGCGAATTATCATCTTCAAAAGAAGGTTGATAATCTTGATCAATATGTTGCAAATGTTCGTGCATAGCACGTTCATGTTGAATACGTTGATAAATTTCTTCGCGATGTACAGAAACTTCTTTTGGTGCATTCACACCAATACGAACTTGATTGCCTTTAACACCAAGCACAGTAACACTGACTTGATCCCCAATCATCAAAGTTTCTCCGACACGGCGGGTCAGAATCAGCATGTTTATCTCCTTGCTTAAACGCTAAACCTGCGATGAATTTCTAAAAAAATAGAAAACACAACTTTAAATAGCACCGATAATTTTAACAGAATAATGTGACAAGTTTTTCACTTTCTCACTCCTCCGTTGAAATTTTTTAAAACCTCAAAAACTAATATAACAGAGCCACTATAGAAAACACTATAGTGGCTCTGATTTTTTCTTGGTCAAAACAGCGAATAAGCTGCTATATTTGATCAAAAATTACGCACGTGCGCTGGATTCGCCATGTTCACGGTCTAAACCGAACGCTGTATGAAGAGAACGTACCGCAAGTTCAAGATAATTTTCTTCAATAATCACAGAAATTTTAATTTCAGAAGTCGAGATCATTAAAATATTGATCCCTTCATCTGCAAGTGCTGTGAACATTTTACTCGCAACACCTGCATGTGAACGCATACCCACGCCAACGATAGAAACCTTGACAATATCGTCACGTGTTGCAACTTCACGTGCGCCAATTGCTGTTGCAGTTTCTTCTAAAATTGCTTTGGCTTTTTTAAGTTCACCACGATTCACTGTAAATGTGAAATCAGTCGTACCATCTTCTTCAACGTTTTGGATAATCATATCCACTTCAACGTTTGCAGCACCAACAGGCGATAAAATTTTTGAAGCAATACCTGGTTCATCAGGTACACCTAAAATTGTTAATTTAGCTTCGTCACGGTTAAATGCGATACCAGAAATAATTGGCTGTTCCATACTGTCTTCCGCTTCAGTGGTGATTAGTGTTCCGACATTCTTTTTAAAGTCTTCGTCGAATGCGCCATCATTGTCATTATCAAAGCTTGATAATACGCGTAAAGGCACTTGGTATTTACCTGCAAATTCAACTGAGCGAATTTGTAGAACTTTAGAACCAAGAGATGCCATTTCAAGCATTTCTTCAAATGAAATGCGATCAACTTTTTTGGCTTTAGGTGCAACACGTGGGTCAGTGGTATATACACCATCAACATCAGTATAAATTTGACACTCATCTGCTTTCAAGGCAGCAGCCAATGCAACGCCAGATGTATCTGAACCACCACGACCTAAAGTTGTTGTATTACCATCAGCATCAAAACCTTGGAAGCCAGCAACAACAATGACACGACCTGCATCTAAGTGACCGGTCATTACATCAGTATCAATCGCTTCAATACGTGCTTTGGTAAATGCGCTGTCGGTTTTAATCCCAACTTGGCGACCTGTAAGTGACTTAGCTTCAACACCAATTGAATTGAGCGCCATTGCTAACATTGAAATCGTTACCTGTTCACCCGTTGACACCATTTGGTCTAATTCACGAGGATCAGGGGTTTCGGTAATGGCTTTCGCTAAAGCTAATAAGCGGTTGGTTTCACCACTCATTGCTGATACAACCACTACAACCTTGTGGCCGTGGTCATGCCAACGCTTTACACGACGAGCAACATTTAAAATGCGCTCGGGAGTACCCATAGAAGTACCGCCATATTTTTGAACGATTAATGCCATAGTTGTTCCATATAAGCCATGACTCTAATTGGCATTAGAGTCAGTTACACAAAAGGTGAAGTTTTATTTTTGAGCAAGCCATGCAGTTAAATCTGTCATCACTTGTTCAAACTTCTCGTTTAGTGGCGCGCCACCTTGTGCTAAGTCAGGTTTACCACCACCTTTACCACCAAGCTCAGTTGCTAAGTGTTTGATGATGTCACCTGCTTTTAGATTTGCAGTGAAATCTTTTGCTACAGATGCGATCAGGCTCACTTTGTCGCCTTCAACACCTGCAAGCACGATTACTGCATTCTCTAATTTAGATTTGACACTGTCATGAAGATGGCGAACTGACTTCGCATCTTGTCCTTGAACTGTGGCAATAAGTGTTTGACGACCAGCAATTTCTGTCACTTGATTGATCAAGTCAGAAGCTTGGAAGTTCGCCAATTTTTGATTCAATTGTTCGATTTGTTTTTGCAGTTGATGCGCATTTTCAACCGCTGCTTCAACTTTCTCAACAGTTTGGTCTTTTTGGGCTTTCAGTAGATCATTGATATGTAAAATATCGGCATCTACTTTTTGTACTACTTCCAGTGCTTTCGTGCCTGTGACAGCTTCAATACGACGTACACCCGCAGCAACACCACCTTCAGAAGTGATTTTGAATAAACCAATATCACCTGTACGTTTTACATGGATACCACCACACAGCTCGATCGAGAAATTTTTCTCATCTTTTAGTGAGCCCATAGACAGTACACGAACTTCATCACCATACTTTTCACCAAACAACATCATTGCGCCTTTATCTTTGGCTGCTTCGATGCCGAGAAGTTCTGTAGATACAGCAGTATTGGCAATAATTTCAAGGTTCACTAAACGTTCAACTTGTTGCAGTTGTTCGAAGCTTACAGGTTGGTCATTGGCAAAGTCAAAACGTAAAAGATCAGAGGCAACCAATGAACCTTTTTGCTGAACATGTTCACCTAGAATTTGACGCAATGCCGCATGTAAAAGGTGAGTGGCAGAGTGGTTACGTGCAGTCGCGTCACGGATGTCAGCTTTCACAATAGCTTCTACGCTCTGTGTTGCCTTTAGACTGCCTACAGTGACAATACCTTGATGAACAAATGCATTACCTGATTTTTTGGTATCTTGAACTTCAAAAATACCGGTTTCATTTTTAAAGATACCTGTGTCACCAATTTGACCACCGCTTTCTGCATAGAAAGGTGTTTGGTTCAGCACGATCAATGCTTCATCACCTTCAACGACTTCGTCAACTTGAACACCATCTTTATAGATCGCAACAATTTGTCCCTGACCTTGAGTTGCGTCATAGCCGTCAAACTGAGTTTCGCTGTCTACTTTTACAATGCTGTTGTAATCAACTGCAAATTTGCCTGCTTCACGTGCACGTTGACGCTGTGCAGCCATTTCAACTTCAAAACCTGCTTCATCAATTTCGAGTTCACGTTCACGTGCAATATCGGCAGTTAAGTCAGTTGGGAAGCCATAAGTATCGTAAAGTTTAAAGACAGTCTCACCTGGGATAATTTTACCTTTCAGGTTGGCTAATTCACTTTCAAGTAATTTCAAACCTTGTTCAAGTGTTTTTGCAAACAACTCTTCTTCACGAATCAAAGCATTTTCAATAACTTGACGACGCTCAATCAATTCAGGATAAGCTTCACCCATCACATCAATGAGTGGTTGCAACATTTTGTAGAAGAAAGTACCTGTTGCGCCCATTTTATTACCATGGCGTACAGCACGACGAATAATACGACGCAACACATAACCACGTCCTTCATTGGATGGATTTACACCATCAGCAATCAAGAAACAGCATGAACGTGCATGATCTGCAACAACTTTAAGCGAAGCTGGGTATTCAATTGGTTTATTTTGAGTCTGAGCCTCAGCTTGAGCTTGGCTCATATCTACGCCGATGATTTCAGCTGCAGATTTCAATAAGTTTTGGAACAAGTCAATTTCGTAGTTTGAATTGACGTGTTGTAAAACAGCAGAAATACGCTCTAAGCCCATACCTGTATCGACAGATGGCGCAGGAAGATTGTGCAAGACGCCATCAGCAGTACGGTTAAACTGCATAAAGACGTTATTCCAAATTTCGATAAAACGGTCACCGTCTTCTTCAGGTGTGCCAGGTAAGCCACCCCAGATATGATCGCCATGATCAAAGAAAATTTCAGAGCAAGGACCACAAGGACCTGTATCACCCATCGCCCAGAAGTTATCAGATGCGTATTTCTCGCCTTTATTGTCACCAATACGGATGATACGGCTAGCATCTAGACCGATTTCTTTGTTCCAAATATCAAAAGCTTCGTCATCTGTATGATAAACAGTGGCATAGAGTTTTTCTTTTGGAAGGGCTAACCATTCTTCACCTGTTAGGAAATCCCAAGCAAAACGAATAGCATCATGCTTAAAGTAATCACCAAAAGAAAAGTTACCTAACATTTCAAAGAAAGTGTGGTGGCGTGCTGTATAACCCACATTATCCAAGTCGTTATGCTTACCACCTGCACGTACACATTTTTGTGAAGTTGTTGCACGAACATAGTCGCGTTTTTCTAGACCAAGGAAACAATCCTTAAACTGATTCATGCCAGCATTGGTAAACAGCAGAGTAGGGTCATTGGCGGGTACAAGTGAGCTCGACGCGACACGTGTATGTCCTTGCGATTCAAAGTAACGCAAAAATGCTTCACGTATTTCAGCAGTAGTCATAAAACGAGTACTCACAACCAAGTCACTCCTCAATTTTCATATTGGCTAAAAGTGTGTCACTGAGTCTAATTTTATTGCTCAGTCTGCACACAGGCTTAATTTTTAAAAACGCCAAAGTATAACGGAAAATACACGCTCCACCAATGATTTTAAGGTGAATTATTGGTTTTTCTATACAATTGCGACTTTGGTCCAAATAGGTTTTAAATTCTACAAAATTTAAAATACCCCTACATTGTCATTACAACATTTAACGCAAATTAAAAAGGATCAATACTTAAAAAGTTATGATGCTGAAATTTATATACTTGACCATTAAATTTAAGCGTTTGTTGTTGCTTATATTGTTTTTTCACCGAAGTACAGGTTTTGTAGTTGGTTTTGGTCTGATTTTTGGTTTCTTTTAAAATGATGTCCTGTAAGCCATGTGTGATCTTATTTGATAAAATAAGGATGCGTCTGACTTCTGAATTACTGTTTTCTGAACAGTTTCCAATTCGTTCATAGCCGCTTTCATTCATGCTGATACCGCCAATTTCTTTAATGGGGTGTTTAGGATTAACTTTAAATAAAGTTAAATTACTGTGGCTATAAGTGAAACCACCTTGATGCGACGATGAGGTTTCAACACCCACGACATCAATATCATTTAATGTTGAAAAACGGGTGGTATGTAGTTGTGCACCATCATAATGATCGGCATCTGAGTAAAAGGTTTCTGGTGCTTTATACTTTTGCAGAATTTTATGCTGAGAAGAATCAATTAGATATAAATTTAGATCATGTTCCATGTCATCATAAGATTTATAATCAATGGGCTGGCTAATGGCGATTAAGTGAATTCTTTGTGCATTGTCCAAATGGATACAGCTTTGATATGTTTCAGCATCTGTATTTGCAAAACGCTGATTGACCAATTTAAATTGGTCAATCAGTTGTTGTTGCTGTTGTTCTGAGCAACGTTGATAGGGGGCTGCAAATAAGTTTCCTGAAATGTAAACCAATGCCATGCCAAGGGAAATCTGAAATATTTTCATAGGCTCATCTCTAAAAGTTCAAAATCTAATTAAATTCCAAAGTCTAAAAATTTAAGATGTTTAAAACGATATTCTTTACCATCAAATTTCATGATATGACGTTGCTTTTTGACAATACGATGGGTACTACATTTTTTTTCGTCAAGTGTTATGCGCTCTGTTTTTTCAGTGAGTTGAATATCTGCTAAACCGTGACTGTTTTGTTTTAATGGATGTAGTAATATTTGAGCCTCGATTTGTTTATTATTTTCACACATAGACGGTCTTTCGCTACCTGAGTAATTTGTCATAAATTTATCTAAAACCAATTGCAGTTGGTGATTGTTGATTTTGAATAACTTTATTTCACGTATTGTTTTGTCGATCCTGCCTAAATGCTTGTAGGTTAAAGCCAGACCAATAACGGGTGTTGCATAGTCTGTAGAAAAGTGATGAATATCAAATTGTAAATTTTCATACTGACCGATATCTGAAGTAATCGTCATCGGATAATGATAGTGATTTAGAATTTTTTCAGATGTATTGTCAATTAAGTAAAGATTTAAGTCGTAATCTGGATACCCAGACGACAGAGGAGGTGGTTGACTAACTGCGATCAATTGCAGATTTTGATCCAGCTCGATACAGGTCTCAAATGTTGGATAGCGTGTATCGCTGTGTTGTGATGAAATTAGGTTAAGTTGATCAAGCAATTGCTGAGTCTGTGTTTCGCTGCATCGTGAATAAGTATTTTGAACATTCATTTGTTGGGCATAACTGAAAGGAATCAATATAAAAATACATATCGCAATACAGCAAAAATAAAATAGATGCCGCATAAAAGTCATGGTGAGCAAAGATGAATACATTTTTTATCCAATGATGTTTTAAATTCTATTGTTTTCGAAATTTTTCTTGCTAAAGTCAGCTATATATTAACAGTAGTGACCATAAATCTTATACCATATAACTGATTATGGTAGTTTGGCTGTAAAAGGACATCTGATGCAACGTGTGGCAATAAACGGATTCGGGCGGATTGGGCGAAATGTATTAAGAGCTTGGTTTGAAAATCCGAAGAACTTTCATTTTGAAATTGTTGCCATCAATGATATCGCAGACGTTGAAACATTGGTTCATTTATTTAAATATGACACCACTCACGGACGTTTCGATGGTGCAGTCAATATTGTTGAAGAAAATGGACAGCTTTATATGTCTATTGATGCTCGTCAGATAAAACTTAAAGTTCTGATTTTAAGACAAGAAAATCCAGCACTGTTGCCTTGGAAAGAATTGGATATTAATGTTGTTTTAGAATGTACGGGTCTATTTCGTTCTAGAGCGGCTGCAACACAGCATTTAATTGCTGGGGCTAAGCGTGTCATTGTTGGTGCTGCACCATTTGATACTGTTGATGCTGCAATCGTATATGGTGTTAATCACCATGAAGTCAAAGCCTCTGACCAAATCATTTCCAGTGTGTCTTGTACCACACAGGCGTTGGTGCCATTGGTCAAAATTATTGATGATGCTTTTGGTATAGAAAGTGCCTTGATGACAGAAATTCACGCGGTTACAGCGGATCAATCGGTATTGGATCATGCTCATCGTGATTTGCGTCGTGCAAGAGCTTCAGGTCAAAACATAATTCCTACCACATCTTCAGCGCTGGGTGCATTGAAGCAAGTCATGCCAAAAATGGAAAATCGAATTGATGGTTTTTCAATTCGGGTACCGACCATTAATGTGGCTGCAATTGATTTAAGCTTTGTTGCAAAGTCAGCGATGACGACGCATTTGATTAATCAAACTTTGGTTCAAGCTGCAAAATATGATTATGCGGAAATTATGTCCGTGACAGATGAACTATTGGTTTCAAGTGATTTTAATCATTCACCTTATTCATTGATTGTTGATCTCACCCAAACACTTGTTGTAGGACAGCAGGCTAAGGTTTTTGCTTGGTATGATAATGAATGGGGCTATGCGAATCGCTTGCTTGATCTGTGTGAATCATTCTATTGAACATTCACTGATGCGTGTGTGATAACAATGCATGCAACACGATGAGAATTCATCACTTTTAACGTGCTGAAATAAAGATAAAATAATGATAGATCACATCTTATAATTGGGGAATGATGATGTTTTTTATGTATATCACTTTGGTGATTGTCTATTTGGCAATTATTTTTATGGTTTGGCAAATGGGGAAGTTGAATAAGCAAAATATCACCTTAATTGAGCGAACCAATCACCAAGAACATTTGATTCAATCACAGGAGAATCATCTTAAACAAACATTACAAATTATGCAGGATTTAGCAAAAAAGATGCAAGTACAACAAGAGGTCTTGGACAATACCTCTAATCGTTTGACTCAAGTTGAGTTTCAAAATGCTGAACTGATTAAAATACTTCAACAAAGTAAACAGCCTTAATTTGCTCAAGAAAGTAGAGATGGATGGGTAAATCATGCTCGCAAACAGTTGAGATACTTTATGCGATCAAGTATCTCAACATCGCTGTGGCGACAATACTGATCATTACAGTAGGAAGTAAAGACAAATAACAAGCAGCCAGTATGGTCACGGCAATTGCAACTAAATTCGCTGGATGATCAGAAACAAAATATGGTGCGATGACAGAAACAAGTACGCAACCCGGAATGACTTGCAAAATCCGTGTGGTTCTTTTACTGAGCTGTCGATTTTTTAACACCAAATAGCCTAAAACTCTGGTTGAATATGTGGTCAATCCAACGCATAGAATCGCGATAAAGGTGGTCATATGAATCATTCGTCATCTCCAATAAACAAGAAGGCAGCAATAATTCCTGAAATAGAACCCACTAAAACGTACCATCCTTTGGGTAAAAAGTAATAAGCCAAAGCGGCAGCGATGAGGCTAACCAACCAAGGTAATGCGGGTTTAAAGCCTTTCCACATTCCACGTAAAAGCACTAAGCATACAGCCGGAAAAGCCATGTCAAAACCAAATTTGGTAACATCTCCAAGAAAAGAGCCAATACCAACGCCAAGCGTGGTGAAGCTAACCCACATAACATAAAGTGCAAAGCAGAGTCCGATATAAAAGAACACACTAAAGCCCGCATAGGGATTTCGTGGATTTTGTTTGTGGGCATCGGTAATGCTTAAAGCCCAACTTTCATCACACATGAAAAATAACAAAGGCAAAGATTTACGGTTGGGCAAGTGTCGAATATAAGGTGCTAAACTAGCGCCCATTAAAATATGGCGACTATTCACCAAAAACGTGATTAAGATAAGAAAAAGAAGTTGTGGTGGTTGGGTCC
The DNA here is from genome assembly GCF_000335555.1 of Acinetobacter sp. WC-743. Lineage (NCBI taxonomy): Bacteria > Pseudomonadati > Pseudomonadota > Gammaproteobacteria > Moraxellales > Moraxellaceae > Acinetobacter > Acinetobacter sp. WC-743. The sequence goes on from NZ_AMFQ01000006.1 coordinate 32,708, forward strand.
ATACTTCAATAATGGCAAATTCTGAACCACCCGCAAAATTAAGTCCTGTAAGTAGAGGGACTTCTAAAGCAGAGAAACCTTTTTGAGCAGCTTGAGTTCCCAGTACCAAGGCAAAAGGGATAATCCCTAATAACATCGGAATGGATGTTTTAAGACCGCGTAAAAATTCTCTGAAATCAATAGAATCATTCAGTTCTGCTGCGGTGTTTTTAAAACTTAACATGAGAAGCTCAAAGTCGAAAATACGGTGTTTGTTTATTTTATGCCACTTGATAGGCTATTTTTCTCTAAATTTTCTGCTTGTAAAATTTATTTTGCAATAATATTGCTGAAATATGTTATTTTTTAAATTTATATACTAAGACTGGTTTTATGAAATTAGACCAAACAGATCGTCGTATTTTGCGCGCTTTACAGCAAAACGGTAAGTTGCAGAATAATGAGTTAGCCGAGCAGATTGGACTATCCGCTTCTCCATGTTTAAGACGAGTAAAACAACTTGAAGATGAAGGGATCATTGACCAATATGTGGCTTTGGTAAACCCGCAAAAAGTCAATCTCAGTTTGACGGTGTTTGCTCGAATTTGGTTGAAAAGTCAGGATGAGCAAACCGTAAACCGTTTTAACGATTCGATTATGAATATTCCTCAGATCGTAGAGTGCCAATTGATGGCAGGCGATTGTGATTTTTTCTTACGTATCGTTGTTTCTGATTTAGAAGCTTATCGAAAGTTTCAAATCAATCATCTTAATAAAATATCAGGAATTCAGAATGTAAAAACTGAAATCCCTTTGCAAAAAATCAAACTAACCACGACTTTGCCATTGGATTAGTACGAGTTATTATAACCTGTAGACTAAGAGATATAGTTAAATGAAAATAAATGGCTCAACAAAAATAATAGCCTTAATTGGAGACCCTATAGTAAAGGCAAAAACTCCAGAAATGTTAAACCAACTGTTATATGAACGAGGTTTGTTGGGAGAATATGTGGTTGTAGGATTTCATGTGAGTAAGGAGAATTTAAAAAGGACAATCGATGGTTTGAAATGTATTGAAAATTTTATTGGTGCAGTGATTACAATGCCTTTTAAAAACTCGATAGTACCTTTATTAAATAGTTTTGAAGAAAATGTTGGTTTTCTTCAAGCATGTAATGTGATTTTAAAAAGAGATTCAAATATATTACATGGCTATAATTTTGATGGATTAGGATTTGTTAATGGCTTGTTTAAACAAGGTTATATTGTAAAAAATAAAGTTTGCGTTTTAGTTGGAGCTGGTGGAGCAGCATCATCTATCGCATATCAGTTGCTTCAAGAGCAATGCCACAAACTTGTTATATTAAATCGGACAGAAGAAAAAGCACAATATTTAAGAGCTAAATTATTAAAGCTATTTCCAAATGCAAATATTACATTGGATGTAGTTAATTTAACATATATTGATATTTTGATTAATGCAACTCCACTGGGGATGAATACTACTGACTTGTTACCCTTAGATAAAACACATATTCGAAAAGCAAAATTGGTTGCAGAGTGCATTGTGTCGCAAGAAAAAACAAAACTAATTGAATATGCAGAGCAGTTTGCGGAAATACATTTAGGTAAGTTTATGTTAGAGGGGCAACTAAGCCAAATTTTAGATCTATTTTTAAAAGATACGCTTTAAGTAAATTCTAGATGTGTAGAATTAACAAATATATACTAGGTTTTTTAGTGTATAAAATGATCATTGTTAAGTCTGTTAAGGTTCTATTGTTTTTACCACACTATCAACTGAATATTGCCCCCATTCAGACAGTTGTTCGATAAAGTGATTGATTGCTTGACTGTCAAAATGAGCCACTAACATATAGCAAGCAGAACCGCAGACTTTATAACAACTTTCGATCGCTTCAAACTGCATAACAAATGCTTCAAACTTTTCAAAATCATTATTTTGCATCATTACTCGGATAAACTGAGTCGTTGGATGATTTAAAGCAATTGTGTATTTTTGAATTGTACCTTCGTCTTGCATTCGGGCGATACGACTACCAACGGCTTGCCCTGTACGGTGAACCAATTGTCCAATGTCTTTATTACTGAGTCTAGAGTCAGTTTTTAGAATCTTTAAAATTTTTAGATCGATTGGGTCTTTGGGCAACGTCATGATTTTAACAATTTTTCAATTTGAAAGTGTCTAGACATTTATTCTTTCATGAGTGACTGCAAACATCTAGAACTTTTGCTTAATCTTATAAAACTTCAACAGAACAGTGAAAATGAAAATGAGTCGTACTGCTTTATTGGTGATTGATGTTCAAAATGATTATTTTCCACAAGGCAAGATGGCGTTGTTTGGTGCAGAACAAGCTTTAAAGCATATCAATCGATTGGAAGCTGATTTTATCAAAAACGCTCAACCAATTATTTATATTCAACATATTGCTAAACAAGCGCAAGCAACTTTTTTTGAACAGGGAACAGAGGGAGCTGAATTGCATGCTGGCTTGCAGATCAATCAAGACCCAATCATCATTGAAAAGCACTATCCCAACAGTTTCTTTCAAACGAACTTAAAGCAAGTGCTTGATCAGCTTAAAGTAGAGCGTTTGGTTATTAGCGGAATGATGACGCATATGTGTGTCGATGCGACATCTCGTGCCGCGGCGGAATTGGACTATCAACCAATAATCATTGCTGAAGCAACAGCGACACGCCAACTCAGTTATGCAGGTAAAACAGTACAAGCTGAAGATGTGCAAACGGCATGTTTATCTGCATTTCAGATGTTTTCACAAGTCATCAGTATCGATGATTATTTAAAATAACCAAAATAAAAGGAAGTGCAAAAGGATAAGCGCTTTTGCATTTCCCATTTTAAATCAAAATAGCTTCTATTCTTGATTTAAAAAACCTTCTTTAATTTTTTCAGGCAATCCTGCATGCCACCATGTATAGATCGATGATTTAATTTCTTCATCATCTTCTGGATCATTGTATGGTTCATCATCTTCTCTGATTAATTCATCACCATCAAATTTAAACCAAAATTCCCACGGGTCATCATCACCGCATCCCCACGCACGTACATCAATCTCATCAAGTAGAGATTTTAAGAAAAGCACAATTGCTTCAACAAATTCGTCACCTGAAGACCCATGTACAAAATGGGCAATGGAGTAGCCATCAACAGCATAAATGGACTCTGGACCTAAATCGAACTCGACATTGTCTACAGTATTTAAAAGGTCTTCAGCCAGTTCATGTCCCATCTCTGGGTTGATCTCAACCGCGGAAGTCATAAATTTATCCTGATCCCCTCGATGTGCTTTAAATAATTCATCCAGTTTTAGCATAAGGTTTGGATTTGGATGTTTGTAATAAATGTTGCTATGAAGTTCCATGCGTTCCCCGATTTTAATATTTAAGTGATGTTGATGTTGGTGATGCTTTTCTATGCAAATGAATTATATTTTGAACAGTGCAAAAAGCAATCGGCTTTAAAATTAAAATTTAAATAAATACAAACTATTGTGTTTAGTTTAAGCTGCAGTTTCTAACTTTGCTGTAAGTTGTATACTTGTCAGCAATTTATTAATCAAAAGTTATTTTATTAATGCATGGTGCGGATGATCGTGCTAAAATAAGAGAAATCGGGTGTGTTCCCGATTTTTTTATGCGGATTACTTCCGCGCTGACAGGATTTAGGTTTACAACATGCCCATTTCAGAGACATGGTTATTACCTGATGGTGTAGCTGATGTATTACCAGAGCAAGCGCAAGTAATTGAACAATTGCGCCGTAAAGCTTTAGATTTCCTCGCATCCCGAGGTTATCAGCTGGTGTATACGCCATTCATCGAATACATCGAATCACTTTCTTCTCTTTCCGAATCGAATCAAGATTTAGACCTAGCCACTTTTAAAGTCATCGACCAACTTTCTGGTCGTTTGCTTGGTGTGCGTGCCGATATGACACCACAAGTGGCTCGTATCGATGCCCATGTACATCAAGTACAAGGTGTGGCGCGTTACTGCTATGCAGGAACAGTACTTCATACTAAACCACAAGGTTTTAATACCACGAGAGCACCTTTACAACTTGGTGCAGAATTATTTGGTTCAGATAGTATTGATGCTGATGTTGAAATGATCGACGTCATGCTTAATCTGATTAAAACAGCGGGTATGGTGGATGGTATCCATCTTGATTTGGGGCATGTTGGGCTATTTAGAAGTTTGGTCAAGCTTGCAGGTTTAAATAAGTCAACAGAACGTCAGTTGTCAGACTTATATCAACGTAAAGCGTTACCAGAACTTGCTGAGTTTACGCAAGAATTAAAATATGGCGCTGATTTTTATGCTTTAGGTCGTTATGCAAGTGACTTAGATGCTTTGCAAACGCATATTAGTACAGAAATTTTTGCGGATGAAGCATTCAAACATGCTTTTGATGTACTTAAAACAACATATACCGAAATTCAAGCACGTTGGCCAAATCTCAACATCGGGATTGATGTGGTAGAACTTCGTTCATACCATTATCATACTGGCTTAATGTATGCCGTATATGCACCAAACCGTGCAGCACCATTGGCACAAGGTGGTCGTTATGATGGTATTGGCGAGCATTTTGGACGGGCGCGTCCAGCAACAGGTTTCTCTTGTGACTTATATGTTTTAAGTGCGGGGCAACATCAACAGATTGAAAAAGTGGTTGCACCGAAGGGAACAGCTCCTGATTTGCTTGATGCGATTGAGATGACTCGTAAACAAGGTTTAAGTGTAATTCAACTATTGGGTAATGACGATTTAAACTCAGTTCCTAATGCAACACACCAATTGGTGAATGTTGCAGGTGAGTGGAAAGTCGAAACAATTTAATGATCGAATTGAGTGTTCATGTCACTTTATTTGATTTTCTATTTTAACAGCATGATGTAATGAGGCTATTATGGGCAAAAGTGTTGTGGTACTCGGTACCCAATGGGGCGACGAAGGTAAAGGTAAAATCGTTGACCTGCTCACAGATCAAGCAGCTGCGGTAGTACGTTATCAAGGCGGGCATAACGCGGGTCACACACTCGTCGTTGGTGGTAAGAAAACAGTTCTTCACCTCATTCCATCAGGTATTTTACGTGAAAACGTACTTTGCTTAATTGGCAATGGTGTTGTGCTTTCACCTGAAGCTTTGATCAAAGAAATGGATATTTTAGAGAAAGAGGGCGTACCTGTTCGTGAACGTCTACGTATTTCTCCAAACTGCCCATTGATCCTTCCGCACCATATTGCACTTGATCAAGCACGTGAGAAAAAACGTGGAAATGCTAAGATTGGTACAACTGGTCGTGGTATTGGTCCAGCGTATGAAGATAAGGTTGCTCGTCGTGCAATCCGTGTTGCGGATTTGGTACGTGGTGGTGATCATCTTAAAGCGCAGCTTGAAGAACTTCTTGAGTACCATAACTTCCAGTTAACCCAATTCTTTGGTGTTGAAGCAGTTAAAGTAGAAGATGTACTTGCTCTTTGCGACCAATGGCGTGAAGTGATTAAACCATTAGTATTGGACGTGATCACGACTTTGCATGACTATCGTAAAGATGGTGCAAATATTATGTTTGAAGGTGCTCAAGGTTCATTATTGGATGTTGACCACGGTACATATCCATATGTAACTTCTTCAAATACAACAGCAGGTGGTGTGAGCTCAGGTTCAGGTCTAGGTCCATTACACCTTGATTATGTTCTCGGGATTACCAAAGCATATACAACTCGTGTAGGTGCGGGTCCGTTCCCTACCGAACTTGTTTATGATGCTGCCAATGATGTTGGTGATGCGATTGGTAAACACTTAGGTACGGTAGGTTCTGAGTTTGGTGCTTCTACTGGTCGTCAACGTCGTTGTGGTTGGTTTGATGCAGAAATTTTACGCCGCTCAGTTGATGTAAACTCATTATCTGGTATTTGCTTAACTAAGCTTGATGTTTTAGATGGCTTAGAAGAAGTGAAAATCTGTGTAGGCTATGAAGCTGCGGATTCTGGTTGTGTTGGTTCTACAGATGCGCTTGCATTTGAAACATTAAAACCAATCTATGAAACCATGCCAGGTTGGTCTGAATCGACTTTCGGTGCGAAATCACTAGATCAATTGCCACAAAATGCAATTAATTATGTGAAGCGTATTGAGCAGTTGATTGAATGTCCGATTGACATCATTTCTACTGGTCCAGATCGTGATGAAACGATTGTGATGCGTCACCCATTTGATGCTTGATATATAGATATTTTAAAAGCTCCCTCGGGAGCTTTTTTTTATAAAGCTATTTTATAAGGTTTAAATAAAATGTGATTTACTTTGATTTTTTTTACAAAATACAACATAATTTGGGCGCTAAACGTTGAACTCCGTGTTGGAGTTTACATAAAGACTAATGAGCTTTGGTGAAAATAATGATTAACAAGAATGTATTACTTGGATTAGGGTTAGTGGTTGGTTTGTCTGGTTGCACCACGGTTGCTGAGTTAACGGGTAATGACTCTGCAACATTAAACCTCAATGCGGCAGCAGATTATAAGTTATTGGTTGAAGATGCAAAGGCACAAAAAGCACTGGATACAACATCTTCTACTTATAAACGTGTGAATGCTGTTTTTGTAAAAATGAAGCCTTTTGCGGATCAAGCAAATAAAACAGGGCAACAGTTTGACTGGCAGTTAAGTGTGTTGAGATCTGATGAACTCAATGCATTTGTCATGCCAGGCGGAAAAGTGGTGTTCTTCACAGGTATCGTCAATCAGCTTAAATTAACAGATGCTGAAATCGCTGCAATCATGGGTCATGAGATGACGCATGCTTTAGAAGAACACTCTAAACGCGATGCAGGGGCTACTGCAATCACTGATTTTGCTGTGAAGATGGGTAAAACTTATGCAGGTGATAAGTTAGGCTCAATGGGTACGAAAGCGCTGGATATTGGTAGTAAATATGGCGTTGGTCTACCTTACTCACGTAGTTTAGAGTCTTCTGCGGATCGTGGTGGTTTGATGCTTATGGCTAAAGCTGGATATAACCCAGAAGCCGCAATCACAGTATGGCAAAAAATGAACAAAATTGATGGTGGTAGTACCAATGGTGTTCAAAAGTTTACCTCTACGCATCCATCGAATAATGACCGTATTTCAGATTTAAATAAGAGTATGGTTGAAGCCAAGCAAGTTTATAAAGCTGCAATCAAAAAATAATTGAAATGTAGAAGAGATCTAAGCCTGAAGTTATTCAGGCTTTTTCTTGGAAGTAAAAGACTAAAGTCGAAAATGATTTAAGTTAGGTTTTTATATTCAGCTTGTTAGAATATACCTTTCGATACACATTGAGTTTGAACCATGCAAAAGAATATATCCTCAACGATGTTTTATTCTCTGATTTTTGCAATGGGCGGTGCACCAACAATCGCTATGCTCATTATTCAGGCTCAAACCACTGATCCAGCTATTGTTTCTCAAGCTTTGCTTGGGCTGAGTGTAATGATTGCTTGTATACTGGTTCCTATTGTTCTGATTCAAAATGCATTTCTATTTTTTAAACGAAATGATCAGCAGTTGGAACAGAAAATTATTCCTTTAAAAAATATCTATTTGGCTTTGAATGTGCTGTGTTTGGTGTACTGGTTGATGGTACAGTTTTTGTAGGCTTTTTACTTACACAATTAATATGAATTAATAGAATTTATTGATTTATCCTCATGTAACATTTGCATATAATTCACAAGATTTTTATTTGTTCTCTATGGAGTTGATTATAATGAACAATAAATTAATACTTAGTCTTTGTGGGGCAGCAGTTCTTTCAATTTCAGGCTGTGCAACCATTGCGGATATGGCAGGTGCAGACTCTGCAACATTGAATTCAAATGCGACGCTGGGTTTTAATAAAACTGTGCAAGAAGCACGTGCAAATAAAACTTTAGACACCACTTCTGCAACATATAAAAAGGTAAATGCAGCATTTATTCGCTTAAAACCTTATGCAGATCAGATGAATCAAACAGGACAACGATTTGATTGGCAGTTGGCTGTGCTTAAGTCAGATCAGATCAATGCTTATGTTGCACCAGGTGGAAAAGTTGTTTTCTATACGGGTATTGTTAACCGACTCAATTTATCTGAGGCTGAAGTGGCTGCTGTTATGGGACATGAAATGACCCATGCTTTAGAAGAGCATTCAAAACAGAAGTTAGGAGCGCAAGCCTTAACCAATCTTGCCGTAAATATTGGTAAATCATATGCAGGTAGCCAAATTGGTGAACTAGGCAATGCTGCAATTGATTTGGGAAGCCAAGTGGGTGTGGGTTTACCTTATTCTCGTAGCTTGGAAAGCCGTGCGGATGAGGGCGGTTTAATGATGATGGCAAAGGCAGGCTATAACCCACAAGCGGCAATCACGTTGTGGGAGAAAATGGCTAAACAAGGTGGTGCTCAAGGTTCTGCTTTGCTTTCTACACACCCATCTGATGCAAACCGTATCAATGCGATGAAAAAGAATCTTGCAGCTGCGATGGCAGTATACAACGCACGCGGTGGAAAATAAGCGTTTGGGACTACAACAGTATATAAGTGAAAAGGATGCCTAGGCATCCTTTTTTAATTTCTGAATCAGTAATGTTATTGGAGTGGCTATCTACATTAAAGCCTGAACCACACTAAGGTGCTGGATTAGGTTGTTGTTTATGGATATCTTCGATTTCCGTTAAGATTTCTTCAGACAGATGAAGCTCGAAAGCATGAATATTTTCTTTGAGCTGTGAAAGTTGTGTTGCACCAATAATGGTGCTGCTCACAAAGAATTGCTGTTTAATAAATGCCAATGCCAATTGGGTTAGACTTAAACCGTGTTTTTCAGCAAGTCGCGCATATTGTTCTGTTGCCCAATCACTTTGAGGATTGGTATAACGGCTAAAACGCGAAAATAAACTAATACGACCATCTGCAGGTCGTGCACCATGACGATATTTTCCTGTCAGGTAGCCAAATGCAAGTGGTGAATAAGCAAGTAAACCAACACTTTCAAACTGTGCAATTTCAGACATACCGACTTCATAGGTGCGATTTAACAAGCTATATGGGTTTTGTACACTGACAATTTTTTCTAACCCCAATTGCTCTGCGAGATGTAAAAATTTTAAGGTGCCCCATGGCGTTTCATTGGACAAGCCAATATGGCGAATACGTCCTTTTTTAACTTCATTTGAAAGCGCTTCTAATGTTTCTGCAAGTGGGGTAATGTTTTGAGTCAATGCCGCTTGCTGGTTGCCATAGCCTAAGGTACCGAAGAAGTTTGCAGGTCGCTGTGGCCAATGTAGTTGGTAGAGGTCAATATAATCGGTTTGTAAGCGTTTTAATGAACCATCAATTGCTGAACTAATTTCTGAAGCAATAAATTTTGTATGCCCATCACGGATTTGACTACCGCCTTGCTGTGGTCCAGCGATTTTTGTAGCAATGATGAGTTTGTCGCGTTGACCATTTTGAGCAATCCAATTGCCTATAATGGTTTCTGTTGAACCTTGAGTTTCAGGTTTGGGTGGAACAGGATACATTTCGGCTGTGTCCCAAAAATGAATATTTTGATCAAGTGCATAGGCGAGTTGTTCAAATGCTTCATTCTGAGTATTTTGTTCACCAAAAGTCATGGTTCCTAAACAAATTTCAGGTACCACCAAATCAGAATGACCTAAGCGATTTGATTTCATGTCAGATCCTTTAATGAGAGTTCAATATCTAATGAGAATAATAACGTAAATAAAATTTGATAAGCTGTTGAAATTATTTTTCTAATGACCAAAAGAAGATGAATTTATCTAAAAAATGTATAAGAAAGTATATATCTTTATCCAATTCACTATTTAAACAGTACAAAGGGGATATGGACAAAAACTGTAGAGTTTGAACTTAAAAAGCAAACTCGAAAGTTTGCTTTTAAACAATATAAAGATGGTGTTATTTTGAGAATTTTGATATTTATCAAAGCCAAAGAATTGGTGATGTTTACTTCTCAAATCAACTTTTAAATTTTATTCATCATCATTGTTATATTCATCTTCAGAGAATTTAGACTCTTCTAAAGACGCATCAAAAATTAAAATTGCTTTACCATCAGTCTCGATCATACCTTGCTCTTCAAGCGTTTTTAATACACGTCCTACCATTTCACGTGAGCAACCTACGATGCGACCAATTTCTTGACGAGTAATACGAATCTGACGACCATTTGGTAAAATCATTGCTTCAGGTTGCGCAGAAAGATCAATCAAGCAACGTGCAATACGACCAGAGACATCAATAAATGCAAGGTCAGTTACTTTACGTGTTGTATTCTTTAAGCGACGAACAAGTTGTGCAAATACTGCATAACTTAAGTCAGGGTATTGTTTACTGATTTCGTGGAAATTGTCATATGAAATCTCTGCGATTTCACATACGTCACGAGTTCTGACTTCGGCTGTACGTTGTGGGTTTTGCTCAAATAAACCCATTTCTCCGAAAAAATCCCCAGGGTTCAAATAGGCAACAACGATTTCACGCTCATCATCTTCGCGTAAAATAATTGAAACTGAACCTTTTAAAATTAAATACAGTGATTTTGACTCTGAACCTGCATCAATGATTGTTGAGCGTTTAGGAAAACGATTGATGTGGGCTCTCTTGAGCAAAGCTTTGACTGACTCAGGTAATTGACCAGGTGACAAAGCATCTGTACTAAGTTGTGCAAAATTAGAAGACATGCTTAAAAATTCCGAATTGGATAATAACTAGATCTTTTGATCTAAATTGAACTCGTCACGTAGAAGCAGTAGAGATGAAATTCCTTATCAACTCATTTTATGCTAGTGTACAGGTACCCTGTAAATTTATAGCTTTTTTTAGGTAGTTGCAATGCAAACTAGCGTTCATTGGTTAGAGAATGTTGCTTTTCAAGCAAATTCAGAAAGTGGTCACCAAATTATTATGGATGGTTCTGCTGAATACGGTGGTGAAAACCGTGGACCACGTCCTATGGAATTGATATTAATGGGACTTGGTGGGTGTGCTTCATTTGATATTGTGACCATTTTAAAGAAATCGAGACAAAATGTAACGGATGTTGTTTGTCAGCTCAAGGCTGAACGTGCAGATACCATTCCAGCAGTATTTACTAAAATACATCTACATTTTGTCGTGACAGGGCATGATGTAAAAGATAAGCAAGTTGCCAAAGCTGTTGAATTATCAGCTGAAAAATATTGTTCGGCGAGTAAAATGTTGTCTGATGGCGGTGTTGAAATCACCCACGATTATGAAATTATCGCTGCTGAATAGCAAAATAAATCTAAAAAAAGCCAATAGTTTTATTGGCTTTTTTTTATTTTTTAGTATTTATAAAACGTGACTAGTGGAGTCAAAATTAAATAAAATAAATTATTACAAAATGTGTATTTTCTCCAAAAAAGCTATTTTTAGTGAGGAAATGGCTTAATTTCGCGATCTATTTGAGCAAATTAGTGGGTTAGAAAAAGCTGTGGATCAACACGTGCATTGTTGAGACTCATTCCCCAATGTAAATGTGGTCCTGTTACTCGTCCTGTTTTACCCACCAAACCAAGCAAATCACCTTGTTGTAATATTTGTCCTTTCTCAACATTTATTTTACTTAGGTGACAGAACATACTAATTAAACCTTGTCCATGATCAATCATGACAGTATTGCCATTAAAGAAATAGTTGCCCGTTGCAACCACTTTTCCTGCCGCGGGTGCAATAACTTTTTGTCCAATTGGAGCAGGTATATCTAATCCAGAATGGGGTGCGCGTTCTTCGCCATTGAAAAAACGTTTGCGACCGAATGAATTGCTAAATTTACCTGCAGTTGGTCGGATGAAATTTGGGAAATCTTTCCATTGGGCTGGGCTAAATGTGCTATAGACGTCATTTTGCTCTTTGGCTTCTTGGCTATATCGATCAAGCTGTTGTTGATTTGGATTAACGTAATCCTGATTTTTTACATTAAGCCGTTGCTCAGCATACTTATAGGGTTGCACCTCAATATTGATTGGACCATTTGTGCTTTGCAGTTCTAAGTTGCCAACCTGAGCAGAAAGTGGAATACCAAACACAATATGATTCACCGAATTGGTCCCATCAACAACCAGTACGGGCTTGCCTTGATAACTCACATTCAACACTGTTTTTGGCACAGTAATCACCGCAATACCGCCTGCTCGACGTGAGTCTTGAGGTAGCGCAAAGCTTTGAGTTGTGATCATTAGGCTGCTTAAAATGAGGATTTTTTTGATTGAAAACATAATGCTGATACAAGATTTAATTTTTAGACAGTATCTGAGATTGTCCTAGCAAGCTCAAGCCCATGATTGTTAAATTATCAGCACTCCTGTTGATCGTTTAAACGCTTAGCATTTGTACTTGTGAGCATTTAAACCGACCAACTTTTAAATTGATCAAGCGCTTTCGAGTACAGTTTATAGGTTGGATTGGAGGGAGGATGAATTTGGTATATTTTTACGATCACATGCTAATGATCTAGCATGTGATTTATTAGGGTCTGTGGACAATTCGTCTATGTTTGCGACTAGGTGTGTTTTTTAGGCGATTCTAGGCGCGAAATACGAAATTTAGTCATTCTAAATGATGAGAAACACTGTTTCGCAAGGGAACGACGAAGCGACAAAAAACACGCTAGCCCCCGCTACGCCTTGCGCTGCAAACAAAGCAGTGCTTTGTTCTTGCTCAGGGTTGTGGTTAAAATTATCTCAGGCTACGTTATGAAACTTAAAAATAGTCTCGCTATTCTCTTCATTTCATGCCTTACCTGCTCAATTTTAACCTACAACGCAAGCCATTTATGAAATGTCCACTGACCCTAAAAGAACTGCTTGGATATTCATTGATTTGCAAATGCAGACCGATAAGGTTTAGCTCGTCTTAATTGGTGCAATACTGAAACCAATACATCTATTTCTTCAGTGGTGTTATAGAACGCAAGTGAAGGGCGCACCGTCCGTTCGACACCAAAACGGCGTAAAATTGGTTGTGCGCAATGATGTCCCGTTCGTACAGCAATTCCATGCTGATTTAAAACTTTTCCCACCTCTTCAGTTTCATAACCTGCAAGGGTAAAAGACATCACACTGGCTTTGTTTAAAGCAGTACCAATTAAACGTAAACCAGAAACACTTTGAAGTGCATGTTGACCGTACTCCAGCAAATCATGCTCATAGCGTGCGATGTTGTGGATACCGATTCTTTCTATATATTCCAAAGCAGCGCCCAAGCCAACAGCATCAGCAATGTTTCCAGTACCAGCTTCGAATTTATTGGGAGCAGGCTGATAGATCACATGTTCAAAGGTGACATCCTGAATCATATTACCGCCACCTTCCCAAACGGGCATACTATCGAGTAATTCTGATTTGGCATAAACAGCACCGATCCCTGTAGGTCCGAAAACTTTGTGCCCAGAGAATACAAAGAAGTCAGCATCTAAACTGCTCACATTGGTTGGAACATGTGAAACCGATTGCGCGCCATCAATTAAGACCCGTACACCAGCAGCATGTGCTAAAGCGATAATTTCTTGAGTTGGTGTCACCGTACCAAGTGCATTGGATACTTGAGTGATTGAAACAAGCTTGGTCTTTGGATTGAGGAGTTTGATAAATTCATCAATCTGTATCTGACCTGTATCATCGACAGGGATTACCCGCAGCTTAGCGCCAGTTTCTTGAGTCAGTTGGTACCAGGGGACAATATTGGCATGATGTTCCAAATGCGAGACAATGATTTCATCTCCCGCTTGAATATTTTGTTTTCCCCATGATTTTGCAATTAAATTAATGCCTTCGGTTGTGCCTCGGACAAAAACAATATTTTTAGCAGAAGCTGCACCGATAAAGCGAGCAACTACATCACGTGCATGTTCATAGGCATCACTGGCGCGTGCTGCGAGTTCGTGTGCAGCACGGTGAATATTCGAATTTTCATGCTGGTAAAAATAAGAAATTCGATCAATAACTGCCTGTGGTTTATGGGTGGTTGCTGCATTATCCAACCAGATCAAAGGCTGACCATTGACACGCTCTTGCAAAATTGGAAAGTCTTTTCGAATTTGCAGAATATCCAATGGCTGATAATTTTGACTCTGAGTGGGTATTTGCTTATCTGAATGTGGACGAACAGATTCAATTGTGGGTGATTGAAGAAAGTAATAGCCTGATTCAGACGTCGCAGGTTTGTCATTACGATCTTCTATCGTGCTTTTTAGATGATGGTCATTTGTCACATGATAATCATCAAAGGCATAGGGATTTTTAACTCCTTTTGTTTGGCTGATGTTGTGTTGTAGATTTTCAGCATCAACACTTTCATTTTGAGCGAAATCCAAAAAATAAAAAGCGGATTGTGATGATGTTGCGGATGTTGCTGGCGGAGTAGAGGGGAGTGCAGACGTTGAATTTAAGGCTAAATTCCAATCAGGTGTGATCGTGAATGGGTCTGGCGTATGCGCTCCTCCAATAATTGGCGCCGAAGATAGAATGCGACGTTCAGGATGATCTGTCGTAGGTTCTATATAATGTTGCGTAGATTTCGGATTTAAATGAGCTTGTTGCACAATAGCAGGGATACGACCTGATAAAGCTGCTATTGGATCTTTTGGCTGTGGTGTATGGCTCTGCCCGAGCACTTGATCAGGCAGCTCAAAATTCAAAGCTTGTTTTTTTTGCTGTGGTAATGCCGCAAACAATTCATTTGCTAACTGGGTAATCACAGATTCATGGATTGGTGCATCTTGTGTTGCAGCAGATGAATTATTTGTAGGTTGTTGGATAGTCATGGTATTTATCTACCTCCACATCTTCAAGTACAGCAAGCGCATCATCTGTAAGCACAGCAAGTGAGCAATATAACGAAATCAAATATGAAGCAATGGCATTGCGATTGATGCCCATAAAGCGGACTGAAAGTCCTGGTGCTTGTTCACCCGCAAGACCAGGTTGGAATAGTCCGACGACACCTTGACGTTTTTCTCCGACACGTAACAGGATGATTTTGGTTTTGCCGTCTTCCACTGGGATTTTATTGGAAGGAATTAACGGAATACCACGCCATGTAATGAATTGAGAACCAAACAAACTGACAGTCGGTGGTGGTACGCCACGGCGAGTACATTCACGACCAAATGCAGCAATTGCATCAGGATGCGCTAAAAAGAAACCGGGTTCTTTCCAAACCCTACGTAATAGGTCATCCAAATCATCGGGTGTTGGAGCGCCTGTCAAGGTTGAAAGGCGTTGCTCATCTGCTACACTCGCTAACAGTCCGTATTCAGGGTTATTGATCAACTCACTTTCTTGGCGCTCTTTAATCGTTTCTATAGTCAGGCGTAATTGTTCTTTGATTTGATCGTGTGGGCTACTGTATAAGTCTGAAACACGGGTATGAATATCGAGTACGGTTGAAACCCCATTTAAAAAATATTCACGAGGATTAAGCTCATAATCCACAAAGGTTTGTGGAAGTGTCGCTTCATCACGTTGGGTACAGGCAACTTGAATATCATCTGTATTGCTGACTTTGTTGACTCGGTAAATACCGGCTTCTACAGGTGTCCATTGTAATAAATGCGTCAGCCATCGTGGCGTAATTGTTGAAAGCTGAGGAACGGTTTTGGTTGCATTTGCCAGTTGGCGAGCAGCCTGATCATTGAGTGCTTGGCGTGTGACTTCTTGGTTCTTAGCCATGTTTTAATCCTTGGTGATATGAATTGATGGTTGATTACATTTGTTTAAGGTGTCTATTGTTATCATCTCCAGTAAAATCAGAGTGCTGTTATGAATGCTTCATATTTTGAATTTTTTAAAATATGTATAAGGAATAACTTCGAAAGCTATTCTTGGCGCCAAGGCAATCCATGAAAGCGCCAACCGTTGAATACCCCGCGATGATTGTTTTCATCCAAGTCACCTTCAAAGCCTTGTTCAATGTTATAAATATTTTCAAAACCAGCATTGAAAGCGACATTGGCTGCCGCTGCGGAACGTTTACCGCTACGGCACAGTAAGAGAATGATTTTATCTTTGCCCACTTTGCTTTCGAGTTCTTTGGCAAAACGCGGATTACGGTTTAATGCAGTTCCAGTAGCCCAGGGGATGTGAATGGTACCTTCAACAAAACCGACAAATTTTCGTTCTTCATTGGTACGAACATCAACAATTTCGACATGACCAGCTTGATACAATGCCCAAGCTTCGTGCGGTAAAATCGTACCTGTAAACTCTAAATAATGGTCTTCAACACGTTGTTGCGCTTGTTCAAAAATCTTTTCAATTTGTGCTTGAGTTAATTCGTTAAAATGTTGTTGGTTTAAACTGGTCATTTCAATTGCCTTTCTTCTGACTTAAATTTGTATTTAAGCTTTGATGTATCAGATGTATTGATAACAACTATAAACATTTTGTATATTCTATAAATTAATAAAAAATGGATTGCTTATTCTTATTTTGAAATAAAGATTGAATTATTTTTTACAGATATGCTTATATGAATTATGTTTATCTACCATATTGTGAATAAAATAGTATTTAGATGAATAATAAAATTTCATGTGAGGTTTTTTAGATCATGGAACGTCTTTTAGGTAGGTAAACATATGACCCAATGGAATATCCAAAATATTGTGGATGAGTTACAAGAAGCTCGGAATGAATGGCGTACCCAACGTAAAAGTCTCAAAGACTTTGGAGGGAGGGAATTACCGTCAAAAGACGAAATTAAGAAGATTATGAATGACCTATGTGGGATTTTATTCCCTATGCGTTTGGGTCCACATGATTTACGACAACAAAGTGAAAATTTTTATATTGCACATACACTTGAAAAAACTTTGCATTCCTTACTTGAGCAAGTCAAACTCAATTTAACCTATGATTATAAATATAAAAAACATAATGAAAATGCAGATGTCATTGACGTGTTGGCGCAAAGTATTGTCAGTGAATTTGCGCAAAAACTACCTGATATACGCCGTATTTTGGATACAGATGTGATAGCTGCTTATGATGGTGATCCTGCGGCACGTAGTGTAGATGAGGTGTTATTATGTTATCCGGGAATTTTGGCAATCATTTATCATCGTGTTGCCCACGAATTTTATAAAAAAGATTTATCTCTATTGGCACGTTTAATCGCTGAAATTGCGCATTCAAAAACAGGAATTGACATTCATCCAGGTGCGCAAATTGAACAAGGTTTCTTCATCGATCATGGTACAGGTGTGGTGATTGGAGAAACGTGTATTATTGGAAAAAATGTCCGTATTTATCAAGCAGTCACTTTGGGTGCTAAGCGTTTTGAAGTCGATGATAGCGGACGTTTGCAGAAAGAATATGCCCGTCACCCAATTGTTGAAGACAATGTGGTGATTTATGCAGGTGCGACCATTCTTGGACGTATCACGATCGGTCAAGGCGCTGTGATTGGGGGTAACGTGTGGATTACTCAAAGTGTCGCTGCAAATAGTGCGGTTTCGCAGAGTTCGGCAACCAAGACAGAAGTATAGCCAATCTCATCGTATTCATGATGATCTTGATTGAGATTCTATAGTTCAACCCTGATTATCGATACAAGTGATTCGATTTAAATCATTCATATTCAATAAGCTTGATGCTTTTATACAAATTATTAGTTATTACAAACTTTTGGAGAATGACTTTTTTGCATTTTTGAATCGCCGATGTTCTTTCTATTGTGAGGTGACATGGATGTTGCCATGTTGAGCGAGTGTATATGAGCAAAAACAAAGCACTGCTTTGTTTGCAACACTCAAGAAAGAATGTATAAGTAAAGAGAAGCATTGCTTACGCAGATCTATTTAAACTTTTGATATAAAGTATGGCAATCATAGCTTTAAATGATTCAACAATATATTCATTACATTGATTTTATTGATCACAAGAAATTATATTTTTACTGTATGGGCTTTTTAAGCGGATTGACTATATTTGCTAAGACAAAGGAATAATGTAATAAGTTTGAGCATTGATCACGATGAGATCATTTCTAATACGATAGATTTGTGCTGCTTCAAGCGGCAGTTTAAACTGTATTGTTTTGCCATGTTGCTGAATTTCAAATACATCATAGCCAATCGGTGTAAACCAAAAAATATAGTGATTTCCTGAGCCTTGGACATCATCAATACTTTGATATTTTAGGTATTTATCGTTTGATATTATTGGTTTAGGGGCTGTCTTACATTCAGGTAGCTCAATCGAATGTTCTAATTTTGGAAGAAATCTGGAAAAATCTTGACTAAAAATATAGTTTTTTGAGGTTTTTATGAGTTGTGTTTCTTCATCAATCACTTGATAACACTCGGTTTGCTGCTGTTGTAAGCATTGTTTTAACTTTGCAATCATCGCTAAATTAAATGGTTCTGCAGGTTGAACTCGATAATTATTGGGTGAAAAGTTACGTTGTGGTTGTTCAGGCTGAGTTCTAAAAATATCTATTATATTTTGAATAAAAGATTGTTCCTGCTGTTTTTGTTCTTGTTTGACTTTCTCGGCTTCTTTTTCTGAGACATATTGAGGGTTGAAATAAACCATGATGTCATGTTCTGAAACTTTTTTTTGATAAGTTTTTTCCTGTACCATTTGCTCCAATAGTGCATAAGCAAATTGATCATAAGAAAAGGTACTTAGTTGAGTAAAAGTTTGGGTCTGCGCATTGAAAAGATAAGCTTGAGTGGACGACTGATAATCGGCTTGAAAAATTCTTATAGTCACTAGAAATTGATTTTGACCTAAATATTCAATTTGTTGGATCAACTGCCGAGGTGAAGACGAGACAAAATATGCCGGAAGCTGTTGATGGGTACGTAAATCATAACTACAAATTTTTAAATCCCGTTTGGGTTGATTGGCTCTTTCAAATATCGAACAATCATAAACAATAAAATTTTCATTCAAAACTTTTAAGATCGTGTCAGCAGGCGATTTAAACCATTTAAATTCTAGATCTGATGTTTCAGGTGTTAATTCTTGAATATGTTTATGTGGAAATTTATCGCTGTTCGGCGATTGATAGCCACAAGCATTTAACATGCTTATAGTGAATAGTACCGACAATAATTTACTGAAATTCAACATTGTTGTTATTCTAAAAAAGTTCAATACTGCTTACTCTAAAGCATATTGTTGAAAATACAAACGCTTAAAGGTCATACGTAATATTTTTGCTTAAATTGACTTGAAAAAGATGAATTTAGCACAAATATTAATACTGAAATATATCCTGACTATTTTAATAAGCTTTTGAAAAATATATAAATTAATTTTTAAATATAGTTGAAATCTACAAAACCGTTCCCATCTATTATTCAAGTACAAATTTGTTGTGAGGAATAACAAGAATGCGATTTGAAAAATTTACGAACCGCTTACAGCAAGCTTTATCAGATGCACAATCTCAGGCAATGGGTAATGATAATACCGCCATTGAAGGTATTCATATACTTTCAGTGTTATTGGAAGAGCCTTCAAACTTGAGTCTGTTACAACAGGCGGGTGCAAATATCCCTGAGTTAAAAGCAAAGTTGCAGAAAGCGTTGGCGGATGCGCCAAAAATTGGAACACCGACTGGAGATATCAACCTCAATCCTGAGGCTGTTCGAGCATTAAATTTAGCAGACAGCTTTGCCCAAAAAGCAGGTGATGAGTTCTTATCTACAGATTGGGTCATCTTGGCATTGGCTGAAACAGGTGCAACCAAAACATTATTAACTGGCGTAGGTGTGACCACTGAAAAACTACGCAAAGCGATTGAAAATATTCGAGGGGGTGAACAAGTGATGGCAAATAACCATGAGGATCAACGAGATTCACTCAATAAATATACAATTGATCTGACTGCACGTGCTGCAGAAGGAAAACTTGACCCTGTGATTGGTCGTGATGAGGAAATTCGTCGTACCATTCAAGTATTGTCACGTCGTACCAAAAATAATCCAGTACTTATTGGTGAGCCGGGTGTTGGTAAAACTGCGATTGTCGAAGGTTTGGCGCAACGTATTATCAATGGTGAAGTACCAGAAGGTTTAAAAGGCAAACGTGTTTTGTCCTTAGACCTGGGTTCATTATTGGCTGGTGCGAAATATCGTGGGGAATTCGAAGAACGCTTAAAAGCTGTTTTAAAAGATCTCGCGAAATTTGATGGTGAAATCATCTTGTTCATCGATGAGTTACATACGCTCGTGGGTGCGGGTAAAGGTGATGGCGCAATGGACGCAGGGAATATGCTAAAACCTGCGTTAGCACGTGGTGAGTTACGTTGCGTAGGTGCAACAACTTTGGATGAGTACCGTCAATTTATTGAAAAAGATGCTGCGCTTGAACGTCGTTTCCAAAAAGTATTGGTAGATGAACCAAGTGTGGAAGATACCATCGCAATCTTACGTGGTTTAAAAGATAAATATGCGACCCATCATGGAGTGCAAATTCTTGACTCCGCGATTATTGCTGCAGCGAAAATGTCGCATCGCTATATTACAGATCGTCAATTGCCAGACAAAGCGATTGATTTGATTGATGAAGCGGCATCGCGTATTAAAATGGAAATTGACTCTAAGCCAGAAGCACTAGATCGTTTAGACCGTCGTTTAATCCAGTTGAAGATGCAATTGGAAGCGGTTAAGAAGGATGCGGATTCAGTCAGTAAGGCTGAAGTTGAGCATTTGGAAAAACAAATTGCAGAAGTTCAGAAAGAATACAGTGATTTGGAAGAAGTTTGGATTGCAGAAAAACGTTTGGTTGATGGCACTAATCAGGCGCAAATTGAACTTGATAAAGCTCGCACAGCGTTTGAAAAAGCGCAACGTGAAGGTGACTTGGCTGAAGCAAGCCGTTTGCAATATGGTGTGATTCCAGAGTTGCAAAAACGCTTGAATGAAGAAGAAGTTGCGGAAGTGAATGAAGAGCCAAAACTGATTCGTACCAAAGTGACTGAAAACGAAATTGCAGAAGTTGTCAGTGCTGCAACTGGTATACCAGTGTCCAAAATGCTACAAGGTGAACGTGAGAAACTGCTTCATATGGAAGACTTCTTGCATAACCGTGTCGTTGGTCAGGATGAGGCTGTTGTGGCAGTCGCAAATGCGGTGCGCCGTTCACGTGCCGGTCTTTCCGATCCGAATCGCCCAAGTGGGTCATTCTTGTTCCTTGGACCGACAGGTGTGGGTAAAACCGAGCTTACCAAAGCTTTAGGCAACTTTTTATTTGACAGTGATGATGCGATCATTCGAATTGACATGTCAGAATTTATGGAAAAGCATTCGGTCAGTCGTTTAGTTGGTGCGCCTCCAGGCTATGTCGGATACGAAGAAGGCGGTGTATTGACTGAAGCTGTACGTCGTAAGCCATATAGCGTGGTGTTGTTTGATGAAGTGGAAAAAGCACATCCAGATGTATTTAACATCTTATTGCAGGTGCTTGATGATGGGCGTTTGACAGATTCTCAAGGTCGTGTGATCGACTTTAAGAATACGGTTATCGTGATGACGTCTAACTTAGGTTCAAGTGATGTTCGTGAGTTGGGTGAAGGTGCAAGCGATGAAGATGTTCGAGCAACAGTGATGAATGCCGTTTCTCAGCATTTCCGTCCAGAGTTCATCAACCGTATAGATGAATTGGTGGTGTTCCACTCGTTGAAAAAATCGCAGATTCGAGGCATTGCGGATATTCAATTAGATCGTTTACGCGCACGTTTAGCTGAACGTGATATTCGTTTAAATGTTGATGATCAAGCGTTTGACATTCTGATCGATGCTGGTTTTGATCCTGTATATGGTGCGCGTCCACTCAAACGTGCAATCCAACAGCAGGTTGAGAACCCATTGGCGCAAAAAATCTTGTCAGGTGCATTTACAGCGGGTGATACCATCTTGATCAGTGCTGAAAATGGTGAGCTTGATTTTGGGAAATTAAAACTCAGCTAATCGAGTCATGTACCAAAGATAAAAAACCAACCGTTATAAGACGGTTGGTTTTTTTATGTTATAAGAAATCTATATATCAACGGCGAATATTCAATGAATAAAAAAATTTATATCCTATTATTTTCAATTTTATGTTTTAACCCTTTGGCACAAGCCTTACCTGAAAGAACATTTGAAGAAATGATCAAACGATCAGAACAGGGGGATCCAGAAGCAATGTATCAATATGCTGACTTTTTATTACATCGCGAAGATGAGGCATCCCAAAAAAACGGGGCAGCATTGATGCTAAAGTCGGCTCAAGGAGGGTTTTGGCTAGCATTTTCAGTTGTTGGTGATTTCTTTAAATATGGTTTTACGGTCAAGCAAGATCCTTCCAAAGCTGTAGAGTGGTATAAAAAATCAGCAGAACAGAATGATCCAGCAGGACAGAATAATTTAGGGCTTGCTTACTATACTGGTGAGGGCATATCGCAAAATAAAGCCTTGGCTGCAAAATGGTATCAGAAATCTGCTGAACAAGGCGATGCCAATGCACAACGTAATCTTGCCCTCATGAATCTATATGGGGATGGAATAACAAAAAATGAAAAGCAAGCATTTCAATGGATGTTGAAATCTGCTGAGCAGGGCGATGAGGATGCTCAAAACAGTGTTGGGCAGATGTATCTGGAAGGTAAGGGTGTTGCTGCAAACGTAACGTTGGCAGTGCAATGGTTGAAGCGTTCTGAAGCACAAGGTAACCGTTATGCACACCAGCAGTTATGGGAAATGTGTAATGCAGGCAGAATTACAGCGGAATGTGTTGATTAGTTCTGTTTGAACCTATTTCAGCCAGTAAGCGGGCTTATTTAACAGATAAGCCTAATCTGTTTTACCTATTATCGGGTTTTCTGATCGTTTGATTGCAACATTTGTTAAAAATTGATAATTTTTAGACAGGAATAATAAGAAAGGGAAGTTGATCATGACGATCAAAATAAAGGAAAAATCTGATTATTTAAAGCTACTGACGATGTTGTTAATGGCACTGGGTTCGGCTGAGATATTGGCAAATCAATTGGATGACCAAGATCTTGCAGAACAGTCTGTAGGTGTAGTAAAGCTTTCGCCGATTATTATTCAAGCCGTTAAACAGGATGCTCAACAATCTGTAGATGAGCAAAAAGATTTACATCATAAGATCGCGCAACAACAAGCAGATGCAGCAAAAAAGGATGAAATATATTCTACTGTATTGACTGATTTTGAGTGGCAAAAAAAAGACCCTGATCCGAATAAACCGGGTGATAAATATATTACCCCTTTAGAAAAATATAAAATTATCGATATTGGATTTAACCCTTATCAACGCCACGATGTTCGTATCACAACACAAGATCGTGTGACCTTGTACATTGGTCATGAAGTTGACCCCGTGGCGTATAAATAGCGAGAAAAAAATTAAACAGGGAAGTGTTTAATTTTCCAAGCTCTGTGGATTTTTTGATTACGTTTAAAATCTAAACCAATGGTTTCATTGCTGATTTCTTGCACATCAAACATAGCCTCAATTTCTTCATCCATCTCAAAACCACGATAGTTATTTGAGAAATATAAAGTTCCTTCGGTCGTTAAGCGGTTCATTGCTCGTTTAAGTAATGAGATATGATCACGTTGAACATCGAATGTACCGTAGAATTTTTTTGAGTTAGAGAAAGTTGGAGGATCAATAAAGATCAAGTCATATTGTTCATGACCCTCTTTGAGCCATTCGAAACAATCGCTTGAGAAAAATTGGTGTTGTTCATCAGCATGATCTACGGTCAGACCATTCAGTACAAAGTTTTCTTTAGACCAGTTTAAGTAAGTATTGGATAAGTCCACACTGGTTGTACTGGCAGCACCCCCTAAAGCGGCATGCAAACTTGCAGTTGAGGTGTAGCTGTATAGGTTAAGGAAGTGTTTGCCTTTGGCTTCTGCTGCGATGCGTAAGCGCATTTGACGATGGTCTAAGAATAATCCCGTATCTAAATAATCAGTTAAATTGACCAGAATTTTAGCTTTACCTTCCTGAACGATAAAGCGTTTAGACGCAGTACTTTGTTTGGTGTACTGCGCTTTACCTTCTTGACGCGCACGGGTTTTGATAAAAATTGCATCACGACCTAAACCTGTTACCGCACGGATCGAGGCTAAAGCAAGATTAAAACGCTTTTTGGCTTTTTCAGGATCAATTGATTTCGGTGGCGCATATTCTTGGACATGCAAACGATCACCATAAAGGTCAACTGCAACATTAAAATCAGGTAGATCCGCATCGTAAAGTCTTAAGCAATAAATATTTTCTTTGACTGCCCATTTCTTTAAAGCTTGCATGTTTTTTTGCAAACGGTTGGTAAAGTCTTCAGCACCTTCAATCTTTTCAAATTGTTGAGGTTGCCAATCTGCAAGGAAGGGCTTACTGACTGTTGCTGGTTTAATATCACCAAAACGAACATAAATCGGTAATTTACCATTCATCAAACGTAAAATTTGTGGATTGTTGAAAGCCAATACATCCGCTTGTTCAACTGCTGCAGCTATAACAGCTGCATATTGATTTGGGAAATTCTTTTGTAAAAGCGCAGATAGACCTAAATATAATGCTCGATTTGAAGCTTTATCTCCCAAACGCTCACCATAAGGAGGGTTGGTGACAACAAAGGATGTTTTACCTTCAGCATGGAAGTCTGGCCAATCTGCTAATGTACGTTCTTCGATTTGAATTTGATCGAGTTGCTGTTCAAAACCTGCCGCAATAATATTTTGCTTGGTGGCTTTGACAGCTTCCCAATCTGCATCATAAGCATAGAATTTTGGTAAAGGTTGTTGTAATGCGGCTTGATGACGGTCTGCGGCTTCAGCTTTGATCGACATCCAGAGTTCATGGTCATGCCCATTCCAACCATTGAAACCAAAACGACGGACTAAACCTGGCGCACGGTCAGTCAGAATCATTAGTGATTCAATGATAAACGTACCTGAACCACACATTGGGTCAAGTATGATTTCTGGGTGACGTTCTTTCAATTTGGCTTTTTGTAAAATGGCAGCGGCTAAATTTTCTTTAATCGGTGCATCGGTCATGTAACGGCGATAGCCACGCTTATGTAGAGAATCGCCAGATAAGTCTAGGCAGTAGGTATGTTCAGTTTTGCCTGCAAGTACATATAAGGTAATTTCAGGTTGCTTAATATCAATGCTTGGGCGTTTACCCACTGCTTCCATGAAAGAATCAACCACGCCATCTTTGACACGTAAGGTCGCGAATTGAGTATTGACCTTGATATCACGTTCAACGTGTAGGCGAATGGCAAAAGTACTTTGTGGTGCAAAAATTAACGACCAATCAAAGTTGATCGCACCTTCATAAAGTTCTTCAGCAACGTCACGTGCATCATGCGTAAATTCAAGTTCATGTGTATGAATAGGCGTGAGCACACGTGAAGCAAGGCGTGACCACATACAAATACGGTAAGCATCTTCAAGTTTACCCTTAAAGACCAAACGTCCAGGAAATTTTTCAATATTTTGAATCCCTAAACCTTGAATTTCTTCTTGCAGTAAGGTTTCTAGTCCATCTGCACAGGTAACCCAATATGTAGAAAGACGCGGTTTCGAATTCATGAATATTTCCAAAGACATTAAAGCAATCGCATATTTTAGCGTATTTTGATGACGAAAACTTGTGGATTGTGCCAAGAAGATCGAATTTTTCCAAAAACCTTAAAATTCTTTTATAGATTGTGGTGATTTGCTTGAAATATATTCAAATATCCATATCTAACCAAGATCAAATCAAGAAATTTAAAAAAATGCTGAGTCTTATTCTTTCAATGTTTATTTTTTCACTTTCAATGTCCATATCGCCAGGACCTGTAAATTTAACCATTTTAACCAGCAGTATGAATTATGGCGCTAAACGCAGCTTTGGTTTTATTTCAGGGGCAACAATTGGCTTTACTTTGCTATTGGCATCAGTCTGTTTTGGTCTATATCAAATCATCGTGGTTTATCCTTTGCTATTGGATATTATTACCGTATTGGGTACAGTTTTACTGTTATGGATTGGGCTAAATATTCTGCGCGCAGAAGGCACAACGATTTCTACCCAAAGCCATGCTCAAACTAAAATTCCAACATTTATGCAAGGTGCATTGATGCAGTGGCTTAATCCAAAAGCATGGATTGCGGCTGTAGCAGGTACGGGTTTGTTTTCAACAGGTCAAATCGAAAATGCTTTGCTGATTTTTGTGCTGATTTATTTTGTGGTGTGTTATTTATCATTAGTGTTGTGGGGAGTTGTGGGGCAAAAATTAGCAAACTTTTTAAACACAGGAAATCGCGCACGAATTTTTAATGTAGTGATGGGATTGGTACTTATTTTTATCTCAATAGAAATGTGTTGGACATATTTTTATCATTCACCTGCTTTATAAGATCATGATCTAGAGAGCTTGGATATGTCAGCGGAATTTTATGTCACCTTTCAGCCAGTAGAATGGTATCGAACACATCGTCAATTGGTGATTCAAATCGCTCAGCAATTGCAGAGTTATCAATTCCTCCAGTCAAATATTGTTTATTTAAAAGCAACGACAGTGATAGAAAATGCATGGGAATATGATGTCCGTTTGATTTTTGAAGAATCCCAAATTCTATTGGAAATATCTGCAATAAATGATCAACTCAGACAAGAAATAAAAGCTTTTTTGGCTTTATTCGGTCAATATGTTCAGGTTGATGTGATCGATGACGATGGAGAGCAAACAACGTGGTAACTTGGAATTCATCAGTGAACAAAATAATTAACCTGTCATGATAAAACAAAAGCAAGTCTTTGAAGTATTGATTGATTGGTATACACCTGAGAACGGTGGACGTCAGCATATCCCACAACATGGTGTTTATTACTGTACAACAGAGATTTTGCACAAGCATAAGATCAATACTTGGAGTATTGCACTTGAAATGAATGCAATGTCTCCGAATGAAGCAGAAATGTGGTTTTTGTTTGATCATGATGAACGTCATATACACATTGGGCAATTATTCAATTTATTGGAAGGACCTAGATGTGTCGGTCAAATCATGATTCAACGACTTAAAGATTCTGATTGATTGACCTTTTTTAAAGATGACAGCTGTTAGAATTTAAAATTGGTATATAAATTGCTTAGTTATTCATCGTATTGGTCAGTGTGCTGATGTTAAAAAATTAAATGAATACAGGGGATTTTTATGCAACCAGTTAATAACAATCGATTTATTGCACATGCAGATGCATTTTCAATTGGGGCACTCATTTTAACCAGACTTAGACGTGTAACAGGGCGAGTCATAGATGTGATGTATTTGGTTGACAATAAAAGCTATGCGCAGTATGTCATTGATATATCTTTAGCAACTCAAGATGCTGAGCTCAATCGACATGCTTTACGTTTACAGCATTTACTTGATCAAGAACAACCAGATTTAGATACAACCGTTGATCGGATAGAACAGGGTTCAGCATCTGAAGAAGGCTATGTTTCTGGTGCAACGGAAGAAGAAATATATCGTGCACAAGTTTCTCATCACTATATTGGTGCATTGAGATAATACAAAATTAAAAGCTTTAAGTATAAAGATGGTCGGGCTTGAAGCTTTTTACGCATTTGAAACAGTAAATATCCCATTCAACTTATAAGCTCATAAAAATCATAATGATCATAGAGTATATAGACTTTGAGTTATAGTAAGTTTAATACGGAAATCAGCAAATATTTAAAAAGACATCAAATGATTTATTCAGGTACAGCAGATGAATCATTCGCTCAAACAGCGCGACGTTTGGCAGATTATAAACTGGCAAAAGATGCAGTTTTTCGACAATGGTTGGACAATAAAAAATTTAAAGAATTGATTTCGTGCGCACATGGTCGTTGGTATCCTTATGAGGAATTTACATTACCACTAGCACAGTATTTTGCAGAGCAACATGATTTAGCTCATTTAAAATTTTTGTGTGAACATGAAATCCGTTTTCGACTAGAAGATACGCTGAATTGTCTAAAACGAGTCAAAGAATTTGATACGGCATTAACCAATAGTCAAATATTGGAATATGACCTAACCCATGTAGATCCTGAAAAATATCATCCGATTCAGGAGTTGTTTAAATGGCGAGATAAGGCATTGAATAGATTAGACAGCTATCTTGAACTTTTAAAAGATCAATCCGACCAAGACTATATTGAACTGATCAGACAATTAAAACAAAAGCTATTGCAAATGGATGTGAAGCAGTCTGATTTGAAATTGATCAAATTTAAAATTTGATCAATATTTTTAGCGTTATTTGCCCAAAACTTCGTCTGCCAAAGAAAAGGAAAATCTGTATAATACGTTAACTTAACCTCTAAGGAATCTCTCATGCACTTGGCGGCATTGCATACACCGAGCCAGATTCAACTCAATAATGATGGAAACTTAAAGCATTTCCTGACCATTGAAGGTCTTTCTAAAGAAACCCTCACTAAAATTCTAGATACAGCCCATTCTTTTATAAATGATCAAAATCAACTGATAACGACACCGCTTTTAGAAGGTCGTACAGTGATGAATCTGTTTTTTGAAAACTCAACTCGTACCCGTACCACTTTTGAAGCTGCTGCAAAGCGCTTGTCAGCCAATGTACTGAATATTGATATTGCACGTTCAAGTACTTCAAAAGGTGAAACATTACGTGACACACTTTGGAATTTAGAAGCAATGGCAGCCGATATTTTCGTGGTGCGTCATTCTTCTTCAGGTGCTGCTCACTTTATCGCAGAAACTGTATGTCCTCATGTTGCTATTATCAATGCAGGTGATGGACGTCATGCACATCCAACTCAAGCAATGTTGGATATGTTGACCATTCGCCGTGAAACTAAAAAGAATTTTGAAGATATTAGCCTTGCAATTATTGGCGATATTAAACATTCTCGTGTCGCTCGTTCAGACATTGCTGCTTTACAAACGCTAGGCTGTAAAGATATCCGTGTTATTGCCCCAAACACATTATTGCCTCATGGTTTTGATGAATATGGTGAAGGTGTACGTCTATTCAATAAAATGGATGAAGGGGTTAAAGATTGCGATGTGATTATTACCTTACGGATTCAAAATGAACGTATTGATTCACCTGCGTTGTCTTCACAAGCTGAGTTTTACAAAATGTATGGTTTGAACAAAGAACGCCTTGCTTTGGCAAAACCAGATTGTATCGTGATGCATCCTGGACCTATGAATCGTGGTGTAGAAATTGATTCTAGCATTGCGGATGGGGATCAATCGGTGATTCTTCATCAAGTGACCAACGGTATTGCAGTTCGTATGGCTGTTTTGGCACTGGCAATGCAAGGTCAGTTGCAGGAAAAAGGTTTATTAGACGCGATTGCAGTTTAAGGTAGAGGATAAAGTCATGAGTATTGTAAAAATTGAAAATGTACGTGTCTTAGACCCCATCAATAAAACTGACCGCGTACAAACTGTTTATCTGAAAGATGGAAAACTTGTAGAGTCCTCGAATGACGTTGTCGAAAGCATTGATGGGCAAGGGAAGTGGTTGATGCCGACCATGGTGGATCTTTGCGCGCGTTTACGTGAGCCGGGTCAACAACAGCATGGAACACTAAAGTCAGAAGGTAAAGCTGCTCGTGAAAATGGCATTTTACATGTGTTCACGCCACCTGACTCTCAACCGATTGTCCAAGACAATGGGGCATTGATTCATGGATTGGTTGAAAAAGCCATGTTGGATGGAGGTATCCACTTACAGGTGATTGGCGCACAAACACAAGGTTTAAATGGTAAACAACCTGCCAATATGGCGGGGTTGAAAAAGGGAGGTTGCACAGCTGTTTCAAATGCCTATGCGACCTTTGAAAATGATGATGTGGTACTTCGTACACTGGAGTATGCCGCGGGTTTGGATATGACTGTTGTGTTCTATCCTGAAGAGCATCAAATTGCCAAAGACGGATGTGTACACGAAGGTTTTGTCGCCTCACGTCAAGGCTTGCCAATGATTCCTGCGCTTGCAGAGACAATTGCTATTGCAAAATATTTATTGATGATTGAAGCAACAGGCGTTAAAGCACATTTTGGCTTACTTTCGAGTGGCGCATCTGTCGATTTGATCAAAATCGCAAAGCAGAAAGGTTTGCCAGTCACAGCGGATGTTGCCATGCACCAACTGCATTTAACTGATCAATTGATTGATGGTTTTAATTCGCTTGCGCATGTACGCCCACCTTTACGTGCTGAACAAGATAAGGAATTACTTCGTAAGGGAGTAAAAGAGGGCATTATTGATGCGATTTGTACGCATCATGAACCTTTAAGTGGCTCGGCTAAATTAGCACCATTTGCTGAAACTTTGCCCGGTATCAGTGCATTTGATACCTATGTGTCTTTTGGTGTTCAATTGGTTCGTGAAGGTTTATTTGAACCTTTAGAATGGGTTGAAAAAGTGACATCTGCACCTGCAAAAGTTGCTAACATGACTGAACGTTGGATGAAAGAATCAGGTTGGGCATTGGTTGATCCAGACATGGAATGGACAGTGAGCAAAGACAGCATTTATTCAAATGGGAAAAATACACCACTAATTAATCAAAAAATGTTGGGTAAAGTTGTAGCGACGTTTATCGCTTAATATAGGAAAGTGTTCACTTCTATTGAGTTTAAAAAGCCAGCATAAGCTGGCTTTTTTTATAGATATAAAACATTTATTGCTACAAAAAGATATTATAAATATCAAAAATTAACCACTAGAATAAAAAACGATCAATAAGTGATTCTAATGCGACAAACACAACAATGATATAGGAGTGTCCAGAATTATGAATATTATTGAGCTTTTAAAACAACAAGTGACAACAAAAGTTTTACAACATGATCAACAGTTTCAAGATGAAAAAATCGGTGCGTTAAGCGCATTTTTTCCCATCCTTCTTACTATTTTTAAATCCAAACCTGAACTGATTAGTACACTTCAGCAAAATCTGAATCCACGGCTCGCTGACATTTTTAGTTATCGTCCAGAAACGGTAAGCCAATTTCTTGATCTGGTTCGGGGGGATGCACCAGCACAAGACATTGAAAACACATTAAATCATGCTATTTCTCCCACATTATCTTTGCTTGCAGATCAGGCAGGCTCAGACAATAAACATGAAATTTTCGATTTGATTAAGGCGCAGTGGGGGGATATTCAGGCTGCGTTGCCTGCATGGGCTGGGGGCTTATTTTCAGCACTTGGGCTTAGTGTTGGAGGCTTAGGTTTCGCTTCCAATGCAGAAACTGTGCCTGTTGCAGAAACGGTCATACCACCTGTTGAGCCTGTTGCTCCTGCACCCGTTGAAATTGTCACGCCTACACCTGTTCCACCGCTTAACTCAAGCCCAGTTCAAGATGAGCCAAAAAAATCAAATTGGCTGTTGCCCATCATTGCTTTATTGGTGATTGCAGGTTTAGCTGCATTATTGTTCAAGCAATGTAGCAGTAAACCTGCTGTAGTTGGCGAATCTACAACAGGAAGCTCAGCTTCACAGGCTGTTGTAGATTTACAAGCTGCTGAATTTCAGCTTTCTACTGATGCACAGGGTAAGCTGGCAAATTGCCAAGTACAATCCAGTAGCCAAACTTTGTTGGATCAATTAAAAGGTGCTGTTGCCTCTGTGTTTGGTCAAGCAGATCAGTGTCAAATTACAGCCAATACAGCTTATGCAGGTGACTTGCCAGATCAAAATGCAATCAATCAAGTTTTAACAAAAATTAAAGGAATTCCGAATATTTCATTGGCATGGATGGGTGATCAATTTACCATTCAAGCCCCAGATTTGGCTCAAGCACAAAAATTGGCTGATGAATTAAAAGGTATTATTCCAAATGTAAATATTACAGCAAACCAATCAACTGCGAATCTCGCTGCATCGGATGCGACAGCAAATGTCGATACAAGTAATTCACAAGCTGATCAAGCATTGTCAAATATTCAAGTAGACTCTGCGAATGTCAATGATATTGCCGCAGCTTTAAATCTTCAGGTGATTAACTTTGCAACTGGTTCTACAGGTATTCCTGATGCCAATAAAGCCATTTTGGATAAAGCAGCGAGTTTGTTAAAACAACTGCCTGATGCAAAACTTGTGGTCAAAGGTTTTACTGATAATGTCGGGAATGCAGCCTCAAATAAAACCTTATCAGAAAAACGAGCGAAATCCGTTGTCGCTTATTTGGTTGAAAAGGGAGTTCATAGTTCTCAGCTTACTGCGGAAGGGCATGGTCAGGATAACCCGATTGCAGATAATTCGACGAAAGAAGGGCAATTTAAAAATCGTCGCATTGAGTTTGAAGTGGTGGGTGCAACCACACCTTAAGATTCTCATTATAATGAAATGAATAAAAAAGCTTCTGGACAAAGAAGCTTTTTTATTTTTTGCTCGAAAATCGCATCAAATTTTGTTTAAATGGCGCAGATAAAAAGATGATTGGATAAACAATGAATAAATCCTTTAGCCCTTTACTTATAATTACAGCCCTTTCAAGTTCTTTGCTATTGTCAGGATGTGATTATTTTAAAAAGAAAAAAGATGACAACAATACCGCACTTGCTGAGTGGAGTTGTACCAACCAAAGCAATATTGATCAAATTCAGAAATTTTTAAAAGATGAATATTTACGTCAAGTTTCAGACAATATTGCCAATTCAGGTTATGAAGCAGACCAAGCATTATTGCAAAAAATCAATAATGGTCTGAAATTTGAAGTCAAAAATGTACGCACTCTTAGTAATGATTCTACCAAAACCAATCAGTTAGAGTGTGAAAGTCAGCTGGTTGTACAATTTCCTAAAGGCTTACAACAGCGTGCTGAAAATGCCTATGCTGAATATGGTCAAGATTGCCGTAGCGAAGAATGTGAAGGTGAAGGTTATCGTACACTTCGAGAATATATTGAAGCAGGCGAGTCTAAACTGGTGCTCGGTAATGATCAGCTAAAAGGCAAATTTAATTATAATGTGGTTAAAACAGATCAAGATGGTTTAACGCTGGATGTGTTAAATCAAGATGCAATTATTCAAGGTGTCAGTTTTGTCTCTGTCAAAGCTGTGCAATATGCTGCTTATATTAAAGAAAATAAAGATATACGTGAACGTCAACAAGAAAATCAGATCGAAAATGTGGCACAGACTGAGCTTGCGCAGAAAGCCATGGATATCCGTAAAAAAGAGCTTGATGAAGAAAAAGCCAAACAAGTTGATCGTTTAAATCAAACTTGGGACAGTTTAACGGAAGAAGCGAAGGCACAACTTAAGCAAGATCAAGCAGAGTGGTTTGAAAAGCGTGATGTAGACTGTAAAGTGATTTCACAAAAAAGTTATAGTGAACTGCCTGAAAGTGAGGTTGAAACCTATCAGCAACAACGCCAATATTGGGATGATGCGATGTCTCAACAAAATAAAGAAATGCAATATACCAAGTGTTTTAATAAGCGAACTGCTGAACGTATTATTTATCTCAATAACGCGTTAAATTAAACTAAATATATTCAGATCATTTTTCTGAAATATAAAGAAAGGGATGAATTGATTCATCCCTTTTTTATTGGCATGCTGTAAGCCAATTTAAATTTAAGATGTTGCTATGCGTATTAGTTTCATTGGTTCAGGTCGTGTTGCGACTCATTTAGCACGAAAATTGTCAGAACAACATGACATTGTACAGATTTATAGTCGTGATTTAATCCACGCAGAAACTTTAGCGTCTCAAGTAAATGCACAAGCGATAGAACGATTAGTGCATATTGATCCTAAAATTGATCTATTGGTGATTGCTGTCAGTGATCAAGCCATTGCACAAGTGATTCAATCTGTTCATTCTCAGCTGACTGAAGTTCTGATTGTACATACTTCTGGTAGTACCAATTTAAAAGTTTTGACCGAGTTTCATCAAAAATCAGGGGTTTTTTATCCCTTACAAACATTTAGTTTTGATCGTAATGTTGAGTGGAAAACGACACCTTTATTCATTGAAACTGAATCAACTGAGGATTTGGAAATACTGACAGCGTTAGCCAATAGCCTAAGTGAGCGTATCTATCACTATACTTCAGCACAACGTTTAAGTTTACATTTGGCAGCGGTATTTGCATGTAACTTTAGTAATTATTGTTATGACATGGCAAAACAAGTGGTTGATGCACAACATGTTGATTTTAACTTGTTGTATCCGCTGATTTTAGAAACTGCACATAAAGCGACCCAGAATGATCCCGTAGCCATGCAAACTGGACCTGCAATGCGTGGTGATAGGAATATTTTAAAAATGCATCAAAATATGTTGGAACAGCAAGGAAGTCTGGATCTAAGCTGTGTCTATAGCTTACTTAGTCAACAAATACAAAAAAAACACTCACTGGAGTAAAGTGAGTGTTTGCTGTAACTTGGTTACTAAAATGGCTCATCATTTAATGATAGCAGCGTGATCTGCACCAATGGTGACAATGACTCCGATGCAAAATAGGCTACAGTAGATAAAAAACCAGATAATCATTCGTTTAAAGGCTTTGTCCGAAATAGAACTATCCGCATATTGTGGTTTTTTAGGGCTTTTGTCATCATTCATCGCAAAATCTCTTTCTGCTTAATATGATTGAATTATGACGACATAAGTTGATATCGCGTAGATACAAAAAATTAGAAAAAAAATATAACAGATGAACAGCGAAACTTTTCATCTGTTATAAAAATTAGTCTTTTAGTGCTGCTTCAATGATCGTAATTAAATGGTTAAGTGCTTGAATAAATGTTTCATTTAATTCAAAAGAGCAATTGATTCGAATAAAATTATTTTGTTGGTTTGTGATATTAAATAAATTACTCGGTGTAATACTGACGCCTTTCTCCAACATTTGATGATAGACATCATTGCTATTGACTCGTTCGGGTAGTTCAATCCATAAAAAATACCCTGAAGGATAATAGTTCACATGACATTGTGCAGGTAAATGGGCTTTGAGATAATTAAAGTATTGCTTTTTATAACGTTGTAAAGTTGAGCGTAAAGTTTTTAGATGTTTTTCATAATGGCGATGAGATAAATATTCGACCAAGGCATTTTGAATAAATGAATTGACTGAAAGTGTACTCATTAATTGAGTGTGTTGAATATGTTCAGAAAATTTTCCTGCATAGACCCAACCTATTCTAAAACCTGCCCCCAAAGTTTTAGAGAAAGACGAGCAGTGTAGAACCCAGTTTTGCTGATCAAAATATTTCATTGGGAGCGGTTTTTTTTGACCATAGTAGAGTTCTTCATAGACATCATCTTCAATGAGATAAATTTGATGAGTATGCAGAAGTTTGGCGAGCTTGAGTTTAATCTCATCACTTACAGTGAAACCAATGGGGTTTTGACTATTCAACATCATCATACAAACTTTGATGGGATATTTAAGAATAGCTTGTTCAAAAGCCTCCAAATCAATACCATGCTCAGCATGTTCAGGAATGGTAATCACTTTTAAACCGAGACGTTCAGCTGCTTGCCATGCGCCATAAAACATGGTTTCTTGCAATAAAATGTAATCTCCAGCATGCGTTAGCGCTTGTAATGAAAGATTTAAGGCATCTAATCCACCAGAAGTCATCACAATATCTGAGGGATCAGTTGGGATACCTTGCATAGCATATTTTTGTGCAATAATTTTACGCAGTTGATAATTTCCTGGCGGTAAACTGGGTGTTTGTTCATAACTGAGCCGTTGCTTTGCAAGTTGTCCTAGTGATTGAATAAGCTTGGCTGAATATAACAATTGGCTATTTGGAAATGCGGAACCCAGTGGGATGATATTTTCAGATTGTATCGATTTTAAATATTTAAATACCACTGAGTTGATTTCAATCGTTTCATTGACGACATGTACTGGTAGGCTGTGTTGAGAAGTTTGCTCAACGACAAAATAACCAGACTTTTCTTTTGAATAAATCAAACCCTGCGCTTCAAGTTCTTGATAAGCATTCATGACGGTAATTAGGCTGAATCCAGATTGTTCAACTTGCTGTCGAAGTGAAGGGAGTTTTTCATGTGCTTTCCATGTCCCATTTTCAATCAATACTTTAAGACTATGTGCCAGTTGTTCGGATTTATACATGACATTATTCAAGACAAGTTGTGAAATAACTATAACAGATCACATCGTTTCAGCTCTATCTGTTATATATTTTTTATAAATATTTGTGGCTATATTTATTTATGATTTGTTTTCAGAATACTGTTACTTGAGGTGGTAGAAAGTGAGTTAGAGAAATGTTTATGACAGCTCAGTTGAATGTGCTTACACAGTTTTTATCTGATCATGCTTGTTCAACGACAGTGATCAATCATTTAAATCAGAAATTTGTTAACTTTGAAGCAACATTATTACGTGCCAAAGTTTTGCGTGAGTTTTCTGAAAAAAGACATATATTGATTATCCAATCTGAAATGACTACCAATCAAACAGACTTTGCCTATTTGTTTGCGCCGTTTATTTTGGCAAATTTAAATCAAACCGTTTTGTACACCTCGCCACTAACAGACCAACTTCAAAGTCTACTCAAGCCTTATTATCAAATTGAAAAAACCATAAATTTAACTGAAAAAGATGAAACTGTCCTAGAAAGCTTAAAGTTACGTCTTGATTTTCAGGATCAAGCATTAATCGAGCAGGATTTTATTTGTTTTGAGTTGTTCAAAGCGCTGACACTGTCTGAAATACAGACCATTTTTTTAATTACAGATTATCCAATCGACATCCAGGGACTATATGAAATTGAGCGTTATTTCAGAATTAGAATTTTTCTGATTCGCCCACAGGATCATCAACTGCAGAGCTCATTTCAATACCAAGCAGATGACTTAAATATGCAACAACTGCTTTTTAAATATAAAGATGCTACGCATATGGCATTATGCCGAGAATTCTCTGAAATGAATGCGAGGATTTTAACTTTATTAGGGCTTTATGATAATTATCGAGCGCAAAATTTAGTTGAAGATATGTTTTATTCTGAGCACATTTATGAAAAATTGTCTGTATATGCTGAATACATGCAAACAAAACTACAGAACAATGTGCTGAGCCCGAAATTCAAGTCCGTATCGAGCTTAACGATGTAAAAAGACGTAAAAAAAGCTGTAACGATTGTTACAGCTTTTTTGATGGAGAAGAAATTCTGATTTAATTGATTTTTTTGAAAATAAAGTCATTGATTTTATGACCTGATTCAATTCCACGGCGTTCAAACTTAGTTTGTGGGCGCCATTCTGGACGAGGATAACTGTTGCCTTTCCCAGCAAGATTTTCTAGGCGGGGGCGATTATCCAAGACATCAAGC
Organism: Acinetobacter sp. WC-743; assembly: GCF_000335555.1. NCBI lineage: Bacteria > Pseudomonadati > Pseudomonadota > Gammaproteobacteria > Moraxellales > Moraxellaceae > Acinetobacter > Acinetobacter sp. WC-743. The sequence continues at coordinate 70,171 of NZ_AMFQ01000006.1, forward strand.
ATCCATTCAGCATACGGTTCCCAGTCTGTTGCAGCATGAAAAGTACCACCAATTTCAAGTTTTTCTTCCACCAATGGCATACGATCATGTGACACAAAACGACGTTTGAAATGACGTTTTTTCTGCCATGGGTCTGGAAAATAAAGCTGAACAGTATTGATACTATTATCAGGCATTTCACGAAGCACTTGAATTGCATCTGCATCTAAAACACGAAGATTTTTGACTTCTGCCATGCCTGCTTCATAAACGCACTGCGCAATACCGGGAACATGAACTTCGATTCCAACGAAGTTACGCTCAGGATTGGCTTTTGCCATCAACACTAAAGAACGCCCCATACCAAAACCAATTTCTACAGTCAGTGGGCGTTCCGGATGTTCAAAATGCTGTCGCAAGTCGCCAACAGGGTATTCCAAAATTAACTCACGATGTTGCTCAAGTGCAGTACGTTGTGAAGTATTGAGCGGCGACGATCTGCGCATAAACGTCACAATTTCGCGGTGTTCTTGCAAATTGTCTAAGTCAACAATTTGTGCTTCGATTTGATCGTTTGACATGATTTTGGTAATACTGGAAATCTAAAAGGCGTATTGTAAGTCCTGAGCATGCCAAGTCAAATTTTTTATGGTCAGACTGATTGTATTCAAGCAAAAAATCGAGTCTGATGCTGAATGAATAAAAATTCGATGCTTGAAATTTTGTTCATTCGCCGTTTTAACAAGCATGCCTTTATAAATTTTCCAAGTCTTTACTATTTTTGCTTGGTGTAAATTAAATCTTTTAAGTCATAGCCTAAGTGTTGTGCATAATTTAAATATTCTTCAACAACTACAGGATCTAGTTTTTGAGAACGGCTGAGTAACCAAAGATACTTTTTGTTAGGTGTTCCGACTAAAGCCACTTGATAGTCTTCATCAATTTTTAGAATCCAATAATCACCGCGTCCTACAGGTAACCAACGTAAAGCTTTCGGTAAAAATGTAACTTTTAATTTTGAATTGACAGGTGCATTTTGTACTTTGGCGACCCCAATCGATTGCTGAAGTTTTCCATCTTGACTATAACAAGTATTATCCACTCTAATACTTCCATTTTCATTTAATGAATAATGAGCAGTTACGTTATAATCACATTTTTTCTGAAAATAGAGGGGCTTGCGAGCGATTTCATGCCATTGCCCCAAGTATTTATTTAGATTGATATCTTTAGCTGTTGGGATTTTTTCATGCTCTGAATGAGCGAGTGCAGCAACACTAAGTAATGCAATTCCACTGACTAAGGTAAATACCCTTAATTTATTATTCATAACAAAGCCTTATCTGTTTTGATCATTCAATCAATATACCTAATGATGGGTAAATGTGGATTATGTATTGTAAATTTACTTACAAGTCATGTAATTGAAGGATGAGATTTAGAAACTTCTCAATTTCATTTTAGGCTATATTTGATCGTTAAATTTAAGCATTATGGCAGCTATCCTGATCTAAACTTTGTCTGATCAATTCGATCAGTTCTCGAGTAGCTTTAGGGAGTGCTTTATCTTTTAGCCAAATCAAATAAATCGGGACAGAAAGTTGGTTATAAGTATTTTTAAAATTAATTTGAATTAAACGCCCCTCCTCAATATACGGTTTGACCAGTGAATATGGAAAGTTTCCCCATCCTAAACCTGCTTCAACCATATCAATAGCTGTTTGTAGATTATTGGTCCTCCAGTAAGATGCACCAATTACTGGTCTTAAGTCAGTAATATCTAAATCGGTACTCGCCACAATAATTTGACGAATATTGATCAGATCTTCGATATAAATAGGGTGGTTGTGGTGAGTGATTAAATCATGTTGAGCAGAAATAGTTGCAACGACGGTTTCCAAACTAACCAATTGCAAATGTTCTTGTATTTTAATATTTTGCCCAGAACCTGCCAAACAGATACTGATTTGCTCAGAGTACAATAAATGTAAAATATCATCTTGTGGCGCAGTAATGATTTCAATATTTAATAACGGATATTTGCAGGCGAGTTGATCAATTGCACGCAAAAGCTTCTGATTATTTACATCCGATACCACACCTATTTTTAATATGCTTTCTAGACCTAAAGAAAGTTCATAAGCATGTTTACTGAGTTGTTTTAATTGTTCAGAAATAATGCGAGCTTGTGGGGCTAATGCCAGTGCAGTTGCTGTTGGAATGACTTTTCTTGGTGTTCTTTCAAAGAGTTGTAAGCCTAATTCAGCTTCAATATTGGCGATTCCCATGCTTACTGCTGATGGAACCCTATTCAGGGCACGAGCGGCAGCTGAAAAAGAACCTGTATCAATCACTTTGACAAACAATTCAATATTTTCACTAGTGAAATTCATAGTTTGGTATCAGCTCAACTGAAAGCTATTATCTTTATCTATTATTATAACTGAAATTAAAATAGCCTTTCTTAAAAAATTGAGATTGATATATGCAAGGGTTTAAACGTCGAGTGATTTATGTGAGTAGTTATGAAATCATCGGATTGACAATTTCATCTTTAGGTCTTGCATTACTTTCAGGGACTCAATTGAGTCATACGGGTCCATTGGCGATTTTTATTACGACCATTGCTGTGAGTTGGAATTTTATTTATAACCTTATTTTTGAGGCTTGGGAAAAACGTCAACTTTCACGTCAACGTACGGTAAAACGTCGTATTGTTCATGCTATTGGCTTTCAACTGACCTTAATTGTATTTTTAATCCCCTTGATTGCATGGTGGATGAAAATCAGTTTTCTTGATGCATTCCTGTTGGATGCGGCATTGATAGTCATTATCCCTATTTATACATTTATTTTTAACTGGTCATTTGATCGAATCTTTGGACTACCACTTTCAGCGCAAGCTTAGAAGAACATTGACTTTACTATTGAGGTTTGCCCATCAACATGAATGGGCAATGTTTAAATGTTTTAAATTCATCGTATATTTCCAGTTTTCATTTAGAAGTTTGAGTTGATAATTTACTGTAAAAATAATGGATTATAATTTATACGTCAGTTCATGTCGTGATGATCATTGGATCAATATTTTACAGCCATCAGAGTTTATATAATGACTAAAATTCATTGGTAAAATTGAGTTTAAGTCATGACAGAACGTATCAGAGAAAAATTGCAAATTTTGGCAGATGCTGCAAAGTATGATGTGTCATGCTCGTCCAGTGGAAGTCAACGTAAAAACAAAGATAAAGGGCTTGGAAATACTGGTTCTGGTATTTGTCATAGCTATACCGAAGACGGGCGATGCGTTTCCTTGCTTAAAATCTTATTTTCCAATGTGTGTATTTTTGACTGCTCTTATTGTGTTTCTAGGCGCTCAAATGATGTCAAAAGAGCGGCATTTACTGTGCAAGAAGTCGTGGATTTAACCATTAATTTTTACCGAAGAAATTATATTGAAGGGCTATTTTTAAGTTCAGGAATTTTTAAATCAGCTGATTACACCATGGAACGTATGTTGCAGGTGGTGAAAAAACTACGCCTAGAAGAAAATTTTAATGGCTATATTCACCTTAAAACCATTCCAGGTGCGTCACAAGAAATCATTCATGAAGCTGGACTTTATGTTGATCGTATGAGTATTAACTTGGAAATGCCGACCGAAGAAGGGCTAAAAAAGTTTGCACCAGAAAAAACGCATGATGAGGTACAAAAAGATTTAGGCATTGTACGAGATCGATTAATTCAGTTTAAAGATGAGAGAAAAATTATAAAGTCTGTGCCGAAGTTTGTGCCGGCAGGGCAAACCACACAGATGGTTGTGGGAGCACACAATGAAACAGACCAAGATATCATTCTCATGGCAGATCATCACTATAAAGAATTTAAACTTAAACGGGTCTATTTTTCAGGATATATTCTAATCAATGATCAAGAAAAGGCATTGCCTGTTGTCGGTTCTGCACCACCACTATTACGTGAGAATCGTCTGTATCAGTCTGATTGGTTAATGCGCTTCTATGGTTTTGAGGCAACAGAAATTGTCAATGAAAAACATCCGAATTTAGATTTGGATATCGACCCCAAACTGAGTTGGGCATTACGACATCCTGAGCAATTTCCTGTAGACATCAATCGTGCTGAATATCGTATGATATTGCGCGTACCTGGTATCGGTGTACGTTCAGCCAAAAAAATTATTCAGGCTCGACGCTTTGGTAAGATTCATATCGATCAAATTAAGAAAATGGGTATTGCATATAATCGTGCTGTCCATTTTATCCGTTGTGCTGATACGCCTGCGTTTGTAAAGGATCAATTACCGAGTCAGATTCGTCATCAAATATTACAAACTGGTCAATCAAAATATACGCAACAACTTTCACCACAGTTGGACCTTTTATTTTAAATGGCAAAGTATATTTTTGATGGAACAATGACTGGCTTATTATGCTGTGTGTTTCGTGCATTTCAGTTTAAAGAGCTGGATGTCTTGATAGCCAGCCAAAATAGTCTTCAATCCAGTTTATTGGATGAAACGATTTTTGTTGAGTCTAATGAAATTCATGCTGATCGCGTGTGGAAGGCATTTAAGCAAAAGGTTTCATCTAATACATTGCGTAATTTTTATTATACTTTTTTATCTGAGCAGGAAAGTGCATTTCAACATTTATTTAATTTGAGTATCTACGTGTTTTCATCACATCAACGTGTCGATGCTGATTATGGTCATGCAGATGTTCTTGCAGTTTCTAAATGGGCGAAACAAGTGGGGCGTGAGAAGCACCGTATGGAGGCTTTTGTCCGTTTCAAAAAATGTAAAGATGAATTATTTTTAAGTTTGGTACGTCCTGATTTCAATGTTCTTCCATTAATTGAAAGGCATTTCAAAGCAAGATATCAAGATCAACGTTGGCTCATTTATGATGAGTTGCGGAATTTTGGCATTTATTATGACTTAAAAAATATTCATCAAGTCAGTATGAATGTATTTGAGATTGATCAAAATATTGCTAAGGGGACCAGTCAAGATTTTAGTATCGAACTGGATGACGATGAAATTCTTTATGACCAACTTTGGAAAGACTATTTTAATAGTGTCAATATTTCGGCACGTAAAAATATCAAACTTCATATTCAATATGTTCCAAAACGTTATTGGCGCTATATGAATGAGAAGGCGATCTGAGTTCAATGAAGTTGAGAGTTATATTCTATATTATTACTCAAGAATTACATAGTAATCATAATACTGTAAATAAGCGTATAGGTGTAGTGGGATTCGTTTAAGCTATGCTGCAATGGGGGGGAATGCAAGCAAAAAGAAACATCGTTGGGACATTTAGGCTTTAGGATAAGGCATGACTCCTCAACAATTCCTTGCTAGTGCTGAGCTTCAGCATAAAATTATAGATTTTAAATTGAAGCAAGCATATGATAAGTATGGTGATGTTCGTGCTGCACGTTGGTGGTATTCCAATAACCCTAATCCATCAGATCGCAAACCTACTCCAAATGAGCCTAGTCCTAATCAATATGCATCAGAAGTTATAAAACGTATGATGGAGGAAGAGCGCAAACAAAAATCTGCATCTCAGCCTCAAGTAAACTTGACTGTACAAAATACTGTATAGCTAGTTAAATAAACTATGCTACATTTGATTAAACCCAATATCTAAAGCCTCAAGAATAGTTTTCTGTTGTTGGCTAACAATATGTCTGACTTTTCTTTTTAGTATAGACCAAGCTTTTTCAATTGGATTGAGGTCTGGACTATAAGCAGGCAAATACATCAGCCTAGCATTGTACTGGCGAGCCAATTCCTCAATTTTTTGACCTTTGTGAATAGAAGCATTATCTAAAATTAGTAAATATTTTTGAGGCTGACCATTTTTATCTCTTGTTAGATCTTTAAGTAAATATTCAAGCCAGCCAGTAAAAGTATTGCGATCACATGAGCCCTTAAAAATTAGGGGAGCAATGAATTTAAACGTTGCACTTGATCGAACAGCACTGATTATATTTAGTCTACTTCCATGCCCACCTGTTCTTAATGCACGACAACTTTTCCTTTCTCAGACCAACCATATTCAGCAACCTCATTGGTATTTATACCTGATTCATCAATGTATAAAATATACTCTTCACCATATTGCTGTTTCCATTGTGGCAGGAACCATTGGAATACTGCTCGTCCTATTTTGCAGGCTTGTCTGTAGAGAAAACTCTTTTTTTATAACTCCACCCCAGCTTTTTTAAAGCAAATAAGATATTGGCATAGCTGACGGAATAACCAAATCTTTGCTCAAATAATGGCACCAGATCTTTAGCCTGTGAAAATGATGTTGTTTCAACAAAGATTTTGAAAGCCTTTAGGTCTTTAATTTTATAGGGTCGACCTGCTTTTTCGGGATGTGGTCTATTCGCATTTCCTTGGAGATGTTCGAGCTGAATCCAGAGATCTAAAGTCGTTCTTGCAATCTTAAAAACAGTACATGTTTTAGACTTATTCTGGCATTCTTTGTAGTAGTCTAGAGCTTTGTATCGAAGATCATTGGAGTATGGCTTAGGCATAACAGCAGTCAGTAAGGTTTTTTATAGTGTAGCAAACTTTATATATTTAGCTATA
>NZ_AMFQ01000007.1:0-13019 GCF_000335555.1 Acinetobacter sp. WC-743
CTGATGTGTGCTGAGAAAACAGGAGGTTTTAACTTGGTAAACTATAGACACTCATCAGGAGTTTACCATGAGCAAGAAACAGAAGACTTACACCGCAGAATTTAAAGTTGAAGCAATAAAATTGATTGAAGCCAATCAAGGCAATGTATCGGAAACAGCCAGACAACTTGGCATTTCAATGCAAACTCTTTCAAATTGGAATAATAAAGCAAAGACTGGCACCTTAGCAGGCACTAAACAATATTCACCTGATCTAAATGCCTTACTCGAAGAAAATAAAAAGCTCAAACAACAGCTCAAAACAGCTGAAATGGAACGTGAATTTCTAAAAAAGGCAGCAGCGTACTTTGCGAAAGAAAGTCAGTAAGGTACGCCTATATGAAACAGCAAAGATATTTATTCCCGATTAGCTTTATGGCTAGATTACTTCACGTTTCAGTGTCACGATTTTATGATTGGCTAAAACGAGGCATGAATAAAAGATTGGTTCAGCGAAATCAACAGACAATTTTGGTCAAAATAGCTCATGAGGAAACTAAACAAAGCTATGGCTATATTCGATTAACTAAGCATTTACAAGCGCAAGGTATCAAAATCAGTACGTATGCTGTACGTCAAATAAAAAAGCTCAACCAGCTGTATTGTAAGCGTCATAAGCGTTTCAAAAGAACTACGAAGAGTGATCATAATCGAGCGATCTACGCAAATTTACTAGAGCAACAGTTTTCAATGACTAAGCCCAATCTTGCATGGTCAAGCGATATTACATACATTTGGACTGCTGAAGGTTGGTTATACTTGGCAGCAGTAAAAGACCTGTACACGAAACAAGTGGTTGGCTATAGCTTAAATGAGCGTATGACCGCACAACTTGTTTGCAATGCACTGACTATGGCGATTCGTAATCAAAAACCAACGAAAGGCTTAATTATTCATTCGGACAGAGGCAGCCAATATTGCAGCCATGAATATCGAAAGATACTGGAAAAATGTGATTTTCAAGGTTCAATGAGCAAACGTGGGGACTGTTACGATAATGCACCGATTGAAAGTTTCTGGGGCATACTCAAGAATGAATTAGTGCATCATTGCAACTATAAAACCAGAGATGAAGCTAAAGCAGATATTACAGAATACATTGTGTTATTTTATAATCAGCGAAGAATTCAAAAGAGTTTGGATTTTAAAACGCCAAATCAAATAGCAGAGAACTTTTATCGGTTAGCTGCCTAGCATATCCCAAGTGAAAGTCTCCTGCTAATTCAGCACATATCAAGGTCATCAGACGAAGATTAATCTGAAATTTAAGCACTAAACGCCATAAATCTATGTATGGGCAGACTTTTTTGAGACATATGTTGATAAACATGCGGCAAGTTACATTGCTTAAAAGTCTATCTAAGTTAACGATCTATTCAATTCTGGATAAGTAATCTGAATATTACGATCCTAAATTACCCGAAGAGTATTAAGATTTCTAAGAATCGTGATTGTTGGTTTATTTGGGAAATTAATCAGTGGATTGAAGCAAAGATGATGGCTCATTAAGGATTGTGGGCTTCGACTACTTAAATTTTAGGTATTTTGAATAAAGCATATTTCAAAAATCTTAATTAATGGATTTAAATTACCATAAAAACCTTCAATATTGGCTTGAATCCATTGTTGTTGAGAGTCAATGCGAGACCAATCAATACCATAACCACAATGAGCAATCAGATGCTCAAAGAAAATCCGTTGTGTACGTCCATTACCTTCACGGAATGGGTGTATGACATTAAGCTCACAATACAAGTCGGCAAGTTGAGGAATCAGTTGTTGTGGTGCTAAGCCTTGAAAGTATTTTTTTTCTTGAAGCGTTTTGAGTAGTTTATTGGTTTCAATTTCAATACGGGAAAAATTACAAAAACGGGTGTCACCTTTGGAAATATCGATTTGTCTTAACTTTCCTGCCCAGTCGTATAAGTCGCCAAAGAGCTGCGCATGAATTGATTTTAAGTATTGTAAGTCGTAAGGTGGTTCAGCATATTCAATTAAGTTACTTGCCAATCCAGACAGTTCTAGTTCAGCTTGTTCTAAAATTTGTTCATCATGAATATTGAGTTTGTTCTTTAGGATATTTGTGCCAGGGTAACAATACAGGCTGTCACCCATTTCCCCATATTTATCCATACATGCACCTGACTAAGTTTCGGGTTGCGAATACTTCTTATATTTTTGCAAGATTTCAGCTTTACTTTGTTGAGTTGTTTGAGCTGTCGTTGTAATGCCTTCAAGCTTTAGGCTGGCTTGATAGTTTTGCGCACGTGTCGCTTGAATATATTTTTTTTTCTGTTCAGTGGTTCTGAGCATTTCGAAACTCCATTGATGCTACACGTGAAGTAAGTATAGCAGAGAATCTTTTTGATCAATGCTGCATACACAGCATTTCAAAATGTAATACAACGGTATTGTTTCATGTAATAACAGAAAACTAAAAAAAAGTGGAAGAATTTTTAAAATTTAGACCACCCATGATAAGTAAACCATATGTATTTGTTGATAATTGTAATTTTGAGAAAATTTAGTTGATAAATTAAATGAATTTTAATATACAAAGATATGCTCATTTTTTATATCGATAAAAATGTTAAAATTTGACTATTTAGTAAAAAATATAGAGATATTTATGGGGCAATTTATCATGCCCTTTTGCTTTGAGCGACAAAATGTTCAATTTAAGATAGTAAAAATTAACTCAGAACTACTGAAAATCAAAAAGATTAAACAGAGCCAGAAAGTAGTAGTACAAGCAAAGTTCAAAATAATCTATGTGAAAATTTGGCAAAAAATATTGCTATTAATGCAAACGGAGCCATGCTTACGTGTACATTCTAATTATGTTGCAATCTTACAGTTGATACATAATCTTGATGATTTTATCGAAAAATCACAGCAACACTTGTGCTTTGAGAGAAAAGCTCAGAAAGAGCTGGATGCTAAATTTTTTGCTAGATTTTTTAAGCTGACAAAGAGTTCAATAAAAGATCAACTTTTACCAAATTGTTCAGATCGTAATGAATTTAACCAATGCAATTTGATAAAAAATTAAGCGAAAGCGAATATGCCAAAGATTGAAACAGAAGAGCAATTCTTAGATTTAGCAGAAAAATTCCAAAAAGATTATTGTTTATTACGCAATCATGTTGTGAATACACAATTTGTCGATCTATCAGATGATTTACGTGAAAAAGCCCATGCTCTATATAAGGAAGCACAACAGATATATGGCTATATATCTAGTTCTAGACAATTAGGTAAATATTATTATCTAGCTTCTTTAAGTTATTTTGCATGCCCGACTACTAGTAATACTCAAGAGCTGTCGTCTGAACGTTATTTGATTCTACAAGCGAGTTTTTTAACATATCGGCAGTATCAAGAATTTGCAAAAATTGATAAAGCTGAGAATAAGCAAAAACATGTTTGTGATCTCTTTCGCTATGTATCACGATATGTTCTGGATTCTAATCATGCTGAATTATTTCAAGAATGCAGTGAGCTACTAAATCGCTATGTCATGTACGAACGTAACTTGAAAAAGGAGGATCGTAATCAACTTTTTAATATTAAAGATTTCAAACAAGTACAAGCCATAGAGTATTTATCGGCTCTATTAATAATTTTTAAAAGACTTGATGATCGTCGTGTTGTTCATCGTCAGCGTAAGTCAAAAAAAAGTAAAGTTTTGCAATGGCCGACGAAAAATGAACTCAAAAAATTTCGTGAAATTAAAACGGGTAAGCAAGTAGATATTGGACATAACGCAAAGATCAGTATTTATGATGCCGCTCTTCACAAAGATGAAGAGGGTGAAGTTGATCTATTAGATCCTGAAATGGAGTTTTATTCAGAAGATGAAAAGTCTAAAAATTTAAATTATATACTCAGCGATAATGCGACGCATCTAATGCGGCATCGCCAGCGCCGTCATGCTCCTTTTGTTACAAATCCACATTATTTGGCGCCAGATATACTGAAGCAAATTGTTTATGTGTTGAGAACCGAGTTATCCGGGCACTGGAGGGATGCTGCAATCGCTGCAGCATGTTTATTGTCACTTTTGACGGGATTATCACCCGTCGCACTGATGGATTTTAACGAGCTTATTCAAGATGGAATTTTGATCCAGAATGGTTCAAGTAGACGTCGCGAATATTTACTCAAATTAAATCTTAAAATTACAGAGCAGAAGATTAAGAGCTTAAATCATGTGCGGTGGAATGAAGTGATGACACATCAACTACATTTACCTTCTGCTTGGTTTGACTATATAGAACAAGCATCGAATCCACTAATTTCATCAACACACATTAATACGAAACTTAAGAATTGGCTTGATAATCGGTTTGTAGGTTCGATCACTGTAGAAAAACTGCAGGCTCAATTATATTTTCATATATATTATGAAACATATAATGAATATCTTGCTCATGTAATTGCTGGGCGGGATAGTCAGCATCACATGCCTGGTATCTATTATGGCGGGCTACCGAAAACTCAACTCAGTAGCACATATCTAGCCTTTTTAGAAAAAGCACTTACACCACATTCCACACATTTTACTGAAGACACGGCTGAACTAAAAATATTGCAACAACAATTCAAAGTGCAATCTGCATTATCTATAGGAAGGATAGGGAGCCAACTGGCACTTGAACCCAATTTTGTGAAAGAGCAATTCCATATTTTACATAGACATTGTCACGAAAACATCCAAGAAGATAAGCACATTATTAATCAACTTAATGCATATGCGTGTTGGATGTGGCATATCAGTTTGTTGAGTTTGGCAAGTCGGCCTAAAAAAAACCTGTTGGGGAATTTGGATGATTATTGTGTTGAGCTCAAGCTTTTATATGTGAATGATAAAAAAAATAGTAAAGCAAGAAAAGATGGTCGTTTTATCCCTTTATCTGATTTTTTCATAAAAACACTGCAAAATTACACTGCCTTTTTAGAACAAATTATTGAAGCGTACGGTTCATTTTTTAGACAAGTCTTTGCAAAGAAGAAGATAACTGTAAATGATCTTTTTGGTAAGGTCATTTTTAGTAAAGATATCTTGCCGATAACTGTCAAAGAATGGCAGAGCAGGAAAATTAAGTTAATCCCTTTATCGAGAAAATGGGTGAATTCATATATGCAAGGAGTCTTTCCAAAGAATATGTATTCGAATTGGTTACGTCATTTTGACATGAACTTTTTGATGCATGAGCAGCAAGAGGGTAAACCAGCATTAGCTTTTCACTTAATTCAGGCCCTGTATGGTCATGACCAACGTGACCGAGAGGCTTTTCATCCGCATTCTTCACTTATCCCGAATGTCTATGTACAGCAAGCCCGCCAGCAATTGCAAGATAATGTCAAATCTTTATCGATTAAACACTTAGAGCGAAAATAGTTGTATGCAAAAAATCAAAGAACTAATAAAACCACAACTAGATGATCTATTTGTTGATATTCATAAAATGGTGAAAAAGTCGCTAGATAGACAGCCTTCTCCACCTGAAGTATTGACGAAAGAAATGCAGCAAAAACTTGATCAGCAGATCGCTGAAAAATGGCATGACATTAAAGATAGTGTTGATTGTTTGAGTCAAAAGTTGAGCCGAGACGAACAATCAAAACTGATGCAATTTACTGAAGATGAATTTAATAAAAGAAGGAAGCAATTCAACCAGAATGTAGATAAAAAATCATACAGAATTAAGCTAAATCCACATACTAAACGGATCGTACTGCCTAGAAAAATTGAGAGTACAGAGTCACGGTTAGAACAGGGGCATCTACATATCCATGTACTTAAGGAATTAAGGCAGTATTGGCAAGATTCATTTGAATATTGGAATGAACCAAAGTACTTATGGGGAAATTTATGCTTAAGTTTTATATATATTTCAGGCTGTGCAGATGAACAGCATTTGATTGCTATTCAGAAGCAATTGCAGGAGGCCATTGAGCTTGGTACAGATCTGAATTGTTTTCGGTTATACCATTCGGACTACAAAAAAATCACTAATCCATTGTTACTACATTATCGTGTTGAAAACTCTCAATATGGCAACGATGTAGAACAGGGAAAGTTGTACCAATGGAAACATGTTTTTTTTAACCCATATGCGCAGTTCATTTTGCAATATTTAAAAAAGTTGAAAGCTACTCAGAAAGAATTTTGTCTGCAACATTCAGTTGAAGATTGTATTTTAGAAAGCTTGAGTAAGATAGGCAGGAAAAAAAGTCTTGGGGATCTGCAATATCAAATTAAACGCCGTGGATTTCGTGCATTTAATGATGTGCAAATGGTACTCGAATTTAATCCAAACCTCAGCATAGATATATTTTTGAGTAATGTGCTTCAGCAAGAGATTAATACTGTTGCTTTAAGGCCATCCGAATTTAGATTGCTGTGGAATAATGATTACAATCAAGTCACAGAACCAGATAATCGCCCTATTCATTTTGAACAAGAGCAGTTACTTCCTGAAGTTCCGACTGTTCAAAGCAAATTACAAACGATTCCGTATGAGTTGATGTTGTTTGGTCAAAAGAAACGTAAAGGTCAAAAAGTTGAGCGTTTAGATAAAAAGAGGAATAAAGAAGAACGCACGCTACGTTTTTGGCAAGAAACTAGAAGGGTGTTAGAGGAGAAGATAGTTGATGCTAATACAGAGGAAAAGTCTTTAATTGATGCTCAACTACGCTTAATTCACTGGTTAATGCATTTAAAAAAACGAGGGCTTCAATTATCAACTATTGAAAGCTACTTAGGATCGTTTGGCAAAGAATTTATATTTGAGATTTGGCTCAATAAATTAGATTTAAAGCAACAATCCATAGATGACTATGAGGATTTATATCGGCAGCTATTGAAATACAGCAGTGAACGTGATGAAAAAGCAGTTCAACGAGATTCGGTGAAAGGAAAAACCTCTCGTAAGATGCACCAAAGCGCAGAATACCGTTTTGGTCGCCTAAAAGATTTTCATCAATTCTGTATAGAGAATTATGATGCTCCAGGGGTATTGGTGCTACAGAATTCAAGTTTTAAGCATTTACAAATTTGCAATGCACGGCTAGTGAGTCCTTTGCTATTTGGCAAATTATTGGAAAAACTAGAAAATTTAAGTCAAGAGCCAACGGCATCAGAGTGGGTCGATCATCTGAGTTGTTTAAAGCTGATGTATTTACTAAGTTATAGAACTGGACTTCGATTAAATGAAGTTCGTTGTCTTAAAATACAAGATATTATTTGCCCAGAGCTACTTTATAAAGAAAAAGAAAATACAGTTTTTAATAATATCACGCTTCATATCCAAGACAATTCATATCGCCGTCTGAAAACGCGAAGTGCGAATCGTCAAATACCATTGAAAATTGCATTGTCAGAACATGAGTTTTTAGTAGTACAACGTTACATACAACATCGTTATGAGCAATATTTGGTTAATCAGCAGGATGATCTACTTTTTAGTGTGAATCATCGTGTATTAACTGATCAATGTATCAGCAAAATTACAGTAGATTTGTTTAGTCAAATATTAGGTATGCATCATGGCTTTAGTTTTCATACATTACGCCACAGTGCTGCTAACTATCTAGCAATAACTTTGCTCGGTTCAAAAGAAATGATCAAGACCTACACAGATTGTCCTTGGGTAAAAGCAAAAAAGATGAGGGATTTATTGTTTGGTATGAAAGCACGTGCTCAAGAAGAGATTATTCAACATAAATGGCAGGTGCTCGCCTCTTGGATGGGGCATAGCAGTATTGAGCAAACGGCTTCAAATTACCTTCATGTTTTGGATTTATTAGCAGTCGATCGAATTTATAATTCGCCGTGTATCATTTCAAAAAAAGTATTAGAACAGTGTTTTAGTCCAGTGAAGTCAAGTACAGACTACATAAACCTAAATCGTTATACTCAGCAGCAGAAATGGTTTAATTCTTATCAGCAAACACAGCCAGTTACGATGGCTGGCCGACAAGAAAAGAAGTTTAGTATAGAGAAGAGTACTCTGACACCTTTTCAACGTTTGATAAGTTTTAGAGAAGGTCGTTTAAGCGAAGATACCCAAGCTCAAGAATGGATGCAACGATGTCAATGGATGAGCACTAAATGGATGGATCGCCAAAAATTTAATTTAAAAACGAATTATGTTTATAGTAAGAATTTAGAAGAGAGTTGGTTTGATGAACTTTACGAAAAGGCTAAAAAACTGACTCGTCCAGATGAAATAATTCCTCTCCTTGATTTTCATTATAAAGATGATAGGCAGCAAGATGCACTGAAAGAAAAGAACATGGTTAAGGCGCTTAAAATATTATTATTATTTGGAAAACTGCGTAAGAATTTTCTACATTTTCAATGCCGAATGAAAGGTGATGAGCAACAAATTGTTAATTTTATTACTGGTATAGAGCCAATGTTAGGAGATCATCTGTATTTAGAAAAACAAAACTACCCAGTTAATTTGGATGCTCCTGAGCGAACCGTTAAATTTAGTTTTCAAAGAGTTGTCGGCTCTAACAAAAAAAATGTTACTCCGCTGGTTATATTTAATTTAATGTTAAAAATGATGCAAAAAGATGAACTCTGGTTGAAATAGCCTAAGCAAACTAAAAGGGGAATTGTTTAAAAATCTCTCTGGTTATAAGTAAACTGTCTTTATGAAAAGCATCATACTAACTTTGATTCATAATAAAGGGAATTTAAAAGCTTTAGCATCACAATTTGGTCACTGGATTTTAGACAATAGTGTAAAGATTAGCACTTTGGTAAATCGATGAGCTAAAGTGTTGTAGTCCAAACTCGATCTGACAATTACCCATTTTTTAGTGTGCCCGTCAGGTTAAATTTGAACTGAATTTTTCTCAGCCCAAATTCATTTCCAATCAAGTTATGTTTCAAGTGGCGTGCGAACACTGCACAATTTAATTCACGGTGCCTAAGACAGGTATCAACTTCGGACCAGCCATTCTAGCTTTGCTAATGATTTCCACCAGCTCATCATAAGTCAGTTCAAACTTATCCTCACTATCAAATACATAGACCATATTCTTGCCTTCATGTTCAGGTGGAGTAGGTGGTACAAATCGTTTCGGGATAAGAATTTGTGCGAGTTGTTCGTCAGTTAATTTAAATAAGTGCATGTTTTTATCCTACTCTTGGTAAGTCAGACCATTTGGTTAAATACGAAGGTGATCTAAGGTTTTGATTCATGTGCCATGTGGCTTCTTTATTGTTGGCAATGCCTAGCGTGACGAGATTCTTCCCAAACCGTTCACTGATGGCTTCGATGGCATCTGAAAGCCTTTCTCGCTCTTGCTTATGTGAATAGTCCGTGAATAGATCGGGCACAAACTTGGATTGATCTGTAATTTCGAGCAGCACGATTCCCGCCTTTTTATACTTAAAGCCTTTCTTAAATATCTGATCGATGCCTTTCATCGCGGCCTTGGTGATGAGCAGTAGATCATCCGTATGCTCATGCATTTGAACGACGATGTAAGGCGAGTAGCGCTCTGTCTTATCAAAGCGACTGGTTTGGATATACACGCCGATCATCTTGCAGATTGAGCCATCTTCCCGCATTCGTTTCACGGCTCTGGCCACATAAAGCCGAACCGAAGCTTTAATGTCATCCATTTCATACACTGGGTTGCCATATGAACGGCTGCTGATGATTTGCTTCTTCGCTACAGTATCATCACTAAGGTCAATACAAGAAAGGCCCTGTAGCTCAAGCACCGTCTTTTCCATCACGATACTAAACTGCTTTTTGATTTCTTTAGGATTGGCATTGATCAGATCCAGCACAGATTGAACACCCATAGTATTGAGCTTCTTACAGTTCTGTCTGCCTACGCCCCAAACCTCAGACACATCAACCTGCGCGAGTAGCGTTTCTGTAGAGCATGGGTCCATATGGGCCAGATTACAGACCCCATTGAAGAACTTGTTTTTCTTGGCGAGATGATTGGCAATCTTGGCTTCGGTTTTAGAGCGACCAATTCCAATACAGCAGGGTAGGCCTAACCAACGCCAAGCCTTAGCCCTCATGTCTTGAGCATATACAGTCAGGTCAAATAGATGCTCGTAAGCTGTGAGCTTCAGAAAGCATTCATCAATGGAATAGACCTCTTGATCTCCTGGTGCAACATAGTCCCCAAGCAGCTCCATAAAGCGCTTGGACATTTCGCCATATAAGGAGAAATTACTGGATAGCACCTGAATGTTATGTTGTTTGATCAGCTCTTTAATTTGGAATACAGGAACACCCATCTTGATGCCTAAGTCTTTCGCTTCCTGGCTTCTGGCCACGGCACAGCCGTCATTGTTGCTGAGCACAATGGTTGGGCGATCATTCAAGGCAGGATTAAACACACGCTCACACGAGACGTAGCAATTATTCACGTCGACTAACGCGAATATTTCATTTTCACTTTGCATGGTTATTCTTCTTTTTATGAGCGGTGATAAATACGCTTTAAATTAAAAGTCACCACACCCCAGATTGATATGGTCTGACTATCATCAGGAATGATGTGATTGTAATTCGAATTTTCAGCCTTCAACCAAAGTTCTGGAAGCGGATAATCTTCATCTCCAAATATTTCTTTGATTTCAGACTTGGACATCTTATTGG
This sequence comes from Acinetobacter sp. WC-743, assembly GCF_000335555.1. NCBI lineage: Bacteria > Pseudomonadati > Pseudomonadota > Gammaproteobacteria > Moraxellales > Moraxellaceae > Acinetobacter > Acinetobacter sp. WC-743. Next base: position 10,689 of record NZ_AMFQ01000007.1, read on the forward strand.
TGATCATCAGCCGCTTAATGGTTGAGGCATTGTCATCAATCAGGGCAACCACGATATCGTAATGCTTGGCTTCAATACTGCGATCAATAATGATTGGATCATTAATCTCTAGGCCAGCATCGAGCATGGATTCACTGTCTACATAGGCAATAAAAGTAGAAATAGGGTTGTGAATCAGGAACTCATTCAGATCGAGTGCTTTGTCTTGCTCATCCTTGGTGCTGAAGGCCGGACCTGCAGGAATACGCTCTAAAGAGACGGGAATAGATACTTTGGATTTGGGTAGGACAGCAGTAAGCCCTAATTTTTCAACAAGCTCATTTTGAACAGCGATTTGTTCAAGCACGGTGTTGATGGTAGGACTTGGTTTACCCTCTGGACCCATGAGCTCTTGTAAAGATGACCATGCGTCGTCAGAGAAGTAAATAGGCAACTTCTTAGACATGAGATACTCCTACGCTACGAGGCGTGTTTGGAAGTAGAATTTGTTTAAATAGGATATTACTAACAGCGTTTAAAATTCAAATTTAAAAAGTTGTGGATAAACAAGGATGCTCAGAATAAGACGTTTTGTTTCTGCTCATCGCGTGGAAATGTGACGAATTCATCGGGCATTTGAAAGAAATATTCATGCGCATGTTCATGATCGGCTGTTAGCCAGTCTTTTCTGTACTGTTCTGGAATAACGATGATGGATCGCTTCTCATCCTTCGGTGCATGGAATTGTTTCATAAAAGGGTGATGGTCCGAATTGATGGTCAACATTGAAAAGGAACGTACCTTATTGCCATTAATCACTGCATCATCATAGATCCCTGCAACAGTAAAAGGCTGATCATCTTTACGCTTGATGGTGTACCAGTGTGGCTTGCCATTGATGTATTTCGGCTCATAAAATTCTTGTACTGGGACTAGGCAGAACTTGCTGTACTTCCAAGCATGTCGAAAGCTAGGCTTATCTGCTACAGACTCAGTTCTGGCGTTATAAGTATGACTGCTGAACTTCAATTCTTTCGCCCAGCTCGGTAGTAATCCAAACTTTGCAATATCAAGCTCTGATATGTGCTGAATTAGCAGGAGACTTTCACTTGGGATATGCTAGGCAGCTAACCGATAAAAGTTCTCTGCTATTTGATTTGGCGTTTTAAAATCCAAACTCTTTTGAATTCTTCGCTGATTATAAAATAACACAATGTATTCTGTAATATCTGCTTTAGCTTCATCTCTGGTTTTATAGTTGCAATGATGCACTAATTCATTCTTGAGTATGCCCCAGAAACTTTCAATCGGTGCATTATCGTAACAGTCCCCACGTTTGCTCATTGAACCTTGAAAATCACATTTTTCCAGTATCTTTCGATATTCATGGCTGCAATATTGGCTGCCTCTGTCCGAATGAATAATTAAGCCTTTCGTTGGTTTTTGATTACGAATCGCCATAGTCAGTGCATTGCAAACAAGTTGTGCGGTCATACGCTCATTTAAGCTATAGCCAACCACTTGTTTCGTGTACAGGTCTTTTACTGCTGCCAAGTATAACCAACCTTCAGCAGTCCAAATGTATGTAATATCGCTTGACCATGCAAGATTGGGCTTAGTCATTGAAAACTGTTGCTCTAGTAAATTTGCGTAGATCGCTCGATTATGATCACTCTTCGTAGTTCTTTTGAAACGCTTATGACGCTTACAATACAGCTGGTTGAGCTTTTTTATTTGACGTACAGCATACGTACTGATTTTGATACCTTGCGCTTGTAAATGCTTAGTTAATCGAATATAGCCATAGCTTTGTTTAGTTTCCTCATGAGCTATTTTGACCAAAATTGTCTGTTGATTTCGCTGAACCAATCTTTTATTCATGCCTCGTTTTAGCCAATCATAAAATCGTGACACTGAAACGTGAAGTAATCTAGCCATAAAGCTAATCGGGAATAAATATCTTTGCTGTTTCATATAGGCGTACCTTACTGACTTTCTTTCGCAAAGTACGCTGCTGCCTTTTTTAGAAATTCACGTTCCATTTCAGCTGTTTTGAGCTGTTGTTTGAGCTTTTTATTTTCTTCGAGTAAGGCATTTAGATCAGGTGAATATTGTTTAGTGCCTGCTAAGGTGCCAGTCTTTGCTTTATTATTCCAATTTGAAAGAGTTTGCATTGAAATGCCAAGTTGTCTGGCTGTTTCCGATACATTGCCTTGATTGGCTTCAATCAATTTTATTGCTTCAACTTTAAATTCTGCGGTGTAAGTCTTCTGTTTCTTGCTCATGGTAAACTCCTGATGAGTGTCTATAGTTTACCAAGTTAAAACCTCCTGTTTTCTCAGCACACATCAG
>NZ_AMFQ01000008.1:0-4216 GCF_000335555.1 Acinetobacter sp. WC-743
TTTGGACAACCGAACTCTATTTTTAAACGTTTTAATCGCTGGTCAAGTAGTGGTAAGTTACTCACTATATTCAAATTATTATCACTGAATACCGATATGGAATGGCTATTCATCGATGGTTCCCATATTCGTGCTCATCAACATTCTGCGGGTATTGCTGATCAGGCAATCTCTAAAAGTGCAGGAGGAAACTCCTCCAAAATACATTTAGTTGTAGATTCAAATGGGAATCCTATTGATTTCATTATTACTGATGGAACACACATGATGTTAAGTCGCACCTGATTTAATTTCAAAACTCATTTAAATGAGGCAGAGATTGTATGTGCAGATAAAGGCTACGATTCAGAGCCATTAAGACAGCAGATTAGAGCAACTGGAACAAAAGCGAATATACCTAAAAAATCCAATAGCCAATCAAACAATGACCATATGGATTGGTATTTATATAAAATCAGGCACTTAGTAGAAAATATGTTTTGTAGGTTAAAGCAATTTAGAGGGATAGCCACTCGATACGACAAGTTAAAACGGAACTATGAAAGTTCTGTTGCATTAGCTTGTATATTTTTATGGCTCCCCTTGTAGGTTAAATTATGAACCCTAAATGTCAACAGACCCTAAATGTTTTTTTATAAAATTAAAAAGATGGTCAATTATCATTGTCCATTCAGTTTGTTTTCTATGCTATGTTGCAAGTCATTATTGTCATTTAGAACTGATTGATGCTTAAACTCATTGCTGAAGACTTTATTCAAATAGATAAAATTGATCTTGTTTTGCCTTTATATCAAGAATTAATTAACAAGACGAAACAAGAACAGGGCTGTATTGCTTATGACTTGTACCATGATTTACGTAATACAGGTCATTTTGTTTTTATTGAAGAATGGATAGATCGAGCTGCATTAGATGCTCATGTCCAATCAGCACATTTTCAGAGATTAGTGCCTTTGATTGACCAATATACAAGACAAGAAGGTATTTTTACGCATATGCAACATTACCAAGAACTATTTTAAAATGCTAAAGCACCTATTATCCATTTTCTATCATTTGTTTAATTTTGCTCGCTTTTTCAAAGTGATCAAGCTGATGGGTTTTAATCCACCATTCTGCGACTTGCATTAATGTTTCTGGATCATCATTTTTATTCGCGAAAAAAGCATAAAAGGATAGCCCGACTTGATCACCCTTTTTGGCAATTTTTTCATTACATACTTGAATAATTTTTTCTTTGATGGCTTGTTGCATAAATAATCTCGATGTATCCATTAGATTGAATTCTTTATATGGATTTAGCTGTTGTGACTATTTTATTCATTTTGAAACAAAAAGATACATCGCTACATTCTGTGGGTGAATTGTTTCTGAAATGCAGTTTTTGACGTTTTATCTCGATTCTGTTGCTATAACTGTTAAGTAACTTAATCAAAATAGGAACGACAGATGACTAACTTAGACGATTTAAAGAATAAAGCTTCTGAAGTAATTGATGATGTAAAGTTAAAGGCAAAAGAAGCAAAATTGGGTGCGGAAAAGGTCGCTGATGATTTAAAACATAAAGCCAAAGAAACCTTATTGAAAGGTGAGCAAAAGGTCAATGATTTAAAACATAAAAAAGATGACGAGAGTGATAAGAGTTAAGTAAAAAAGCCTTTGAGGAAAGTTTTCTTCAGAGGCTTTTCCTATTATAGGTCTTTACGTGTCCATTCAATATGGCGAATGTGATTTTCAATAACTGTAAATGTATAATAAATCTGATCAATTTCATAAATATAATTTGAGACAGTGACTGTCGTTTTCCCTTCTTTCTTTTCGTATGTGTGCATTGAGATTGGAGACTGAGCAATCCGTGTGCTCATATCTGCATAACTATCACCTATAGAAATGAGTTGCCCAGAAATGGTTCTTACAGTATTGGTAGATGTTCCCGCAATCACAGAACCAGAAATAAATAAAGATAGCATCAAAGCATGGCGAAGTTTCATTAACGGTAAGCCTTGTTATTATTAAGATCAGAAGCATCACTATAGCCGTTTTTTTACGCATTTTGTATGAAAATGATCTATTAAAAACGATACCAATTTAGATTGATGAGATTGCACTGACCATTAAAGATTATAAAAGTACTGAATATAGGTTAGAAATGAAGTTTTACCAATAAATTCCGACTAAATCAGTAGGATTAATAAAGACATTCAAAAAGCTGAATAGAACTTTGCTTACCCTCAGCTCAATTTACAGTTAAACTATAGTTTCAGTATTTGTTGTATTTGCAAACTTGGAGCAAATCTATGTCTTGGCTTTCTTCACTTAAATCAGTTTTTTCTCCCGCGCAGGAGGTGAAAGAGGAAGAAGTCCAATCCGTTTTGCAAAATTATATGTTGCCAAACTCGAACAACGCTTTAAAGGATCGTATTACTCAGGTGAATGTTGTTGGACGAGTATTACAGCTTACGATCAATACATATCCCAATGAAGCGGATGACTTGCAAAAAATCCATGATGATCTTGCCGATGCTTTAGAAAAATGTGGTATTCAAGAATTAAACATGCATGTGATTCAGCAAAAAATTCAGCATGACTCAAGCTGCTCAAGCGAACAACATGGAAAAGCAGGGCATAGTTGTTCTAGCCAACCCAAAGCAGAAAGTCATACATTACCGCCTGTTGTTGATGCTTCACCTAAGCCTGCCCCAGCAGAAGTTGATCCTAATAATCCACCGATTCAGAAAGCTGCACCACAACAACGGGACATTCCTAAACATCCACGTATACAAAATGTCATTTTGATTTCATCGGGTAAAGGTGGCGTAGGAAAATCGACAACTACTGTAAATATTGCGCTCGCACTCAACAAATTAGGATTAAAAGTGGGTGTTTTAGATGCTGATATTTATGGTCCAAGTATTCCAACGATGTTGGGCAATACTGGACAAACGCCCAAAATTGAAGGTGAAAATTTCGTTCCACTTGAAGCGCACGGGATGGCAGTTCTTTCAATCGGGCATTTAATTGGTAAGGAAAATACCCCCGTTGCATGGCGTGGTGCGAAAGCTACAGGGGCATTGATGCAACTTTTTAATCAAGCCTTATGGCCTGACCTTGATGTACTTGTGATTGATATGCCACCTGGTACAGGTGATATCCAATTGACCCTTGCACAGCGTATTCCTGTGACAGGTGCGGTGATTGTAACAACACCACAAAATGTAGCTTTAATGGATGCAGTAAAGGGCATTGAACTCTTTAATAAAGTTCAAATCCCTGTGATGGGTGTGATTGAAAATATGTCGACACACATTTGTTCGAATTGTGGTCATGAAGAGCAAATTTTTGGTGCAGGTGGGGGTGATCGTTTGTCTGAGCAATATGCTATTCCATTGCTTGGTCGATTACCTTTAAATGTACAAATTCGAGAAAATGCCGATGCTGGTCATCCTTCTGTTATTGCGGGAGACGCAGCAGCAGAGAGTTATATGTTGATTGCGGAAAAAATTGCCAAGGCTTTGCCTCGAGTAGAAAAAGATCCACATCGAATTTTCTAAATTTATTCTATACGATCGCCTTTCTTGATATTTACCATTTAATTCAAGAAAGGCGAATGAGGACAAGTCAATGAAATATTTTAACTTACTCGATAATAAGGTTTTTATTAGTCTCGCCAATACTGCCAATGGTGATGTTAATAGTGCTACTCGTTTTTATTATTGCCAAAAAAGATTAGGTGATTACTGCCAAGGATGGGGGGAGAGTCGTACAAATTAGCAAGATGCTGGAAAGATACTTTCAGATTTTGAATCTGTAATTAACCTGGGTTCGATGTAATTAAATCTTCAACTCATTGAAAAATAATAAATCTCTATGGAGTCTTGCTGCGTTTTCATCAAATTTTAGGATGAGGAGCGGAGCTCCGCAAGCGCAACCATCAATAGCGTTTCATTTCTCTTGATCAATAAAATGAAAGCGAACAATAGATTGTTTGATGATCTAAAGCTTGCACTGCCACGCTTTACTTCTAAAGTTTAAATTGTTTTGCGTCGGCGATGCTTCACTTTTCAGAGATGAAAAGTGACAAAAATCTTTCGTTGAGCGAGGGGTACATCCTCATACCCCCGCTCAACATGGCGACATCCATGTCGCCTCACGATCGCAAGACCATCTATGATTGAAAAGTACAAAATAAATGAATCATCCAAATCACTTGTATGAA